>SVCW01000027.1 GCA_015058155.1 Clostridiales bacterium
AGTCTTTGTGATCGCTGCTGTAAGAGTTGTCTTACCGTGGTCAACGTGACCGATTGTTCCGATATTAACGTGTGGCTTATTTCTTTCGAATTTCTGCTTTGCCATTTTAATTTCCTCCGTAATATAATTCTTCTTTAAAGGATTTATAAGATAATTGATTATTTATTGAGTTTCTTTTCTAAGAGATTGTCAGGAAGCTTTTCGAAGTGATCGAACTGCATTACATAAACACCACGACCCTGAGTCTTTGAACGTAAGTCTGTAGCGTATCCGAACATCTCTGAGAGTGGAACCATTGCCTTAACAGTAACAGCTCCGTTATTCATGTCTGAACCTTCGATTCTACCTCTTCTTGAGCTTACGTCACCGATGATATCTCCCATGTATTCATCAGGAGCAGTAACTTCAACCTTCATAACAGGTTCGAGAAGTACAGGCACTGCCTTCTTTGAAGCTTCTCTGAACGCCATTGACGCTGCAATCTTGAACGCCATTTCAGATGAGTCAACTTCGTGGTATGATCCGTCATAAAGTTCTACACCCACATCGACTACCTGGTATCCTGCGATAGGACCGTTGTTCATAGCTTCCTTTATACCTTCTTCAATCTTAGGGATGTATTCCTTAGGAATAGCTCCACCAACGATTGAATTCTTGAATTCGAAACCTTCACCAGCTTCTCTTGGATATACCTTGATCTTAACGTGACCGTACTGTCCGCGTCCACCTGACTGCTTTGAGTACTTGTGGTCAACATCTGCCGGCTTAGTAAGAGTTTCTTTGTATGATACCTGTGGCTTACCTACGTTTGCTTCTACCTTGAATTCACGGAGGAGTCTGTCAACGATGATTTCGAGGTGGAGTTCACCCATACCAGCGATGATAGTCTGTCCAGTTTCTTCGTTTGTATAAGTTCTGAATGTAGGGTCTTCTTCTGCGAGCTTTGCAAGAGCCACACCCATCTTTTCCTGTCCGGCCTTAGTCTTAGGCTCGATTGCGATTTCGATTACAGGATCAGGGAATTCCATTGATTCGAGGATGATTGACTTCTTTTCATCGCAGAGTGTGTCGCCTGTTGTAGTGTCCTTAAGACCTACTGCTGCAGCGATATCTCCTGCGCAAACCTCTTCGATTTCCTCTCTTCTATTTGCGTGCATCTGAAGGATTCTTCCGATTCTTTCCTTCTTGCCCTTTGTTGAGTTATATACATATGAACCACTCTTGAGTGTTCCTGAATATACTCTGAAGAATGCGAGCTTGCCCACGAACGGGTCAGCCATAATCTTGAACGCAAGAGCTGCGAATGGTCCGTTGTCGTCTGCCGGTCTTTCCTGAACTTCGCCTCTGTCTGTAACACCAGTGATAGGCGGAATGTCAAGTGGTGACGGCATATAGTCAATTACTGCATCAAGAAGCATCTGTACGCCCTTGTTTCTGTAAGATGATCCGCAAAGCATAGGAATCATTCTTCCTTCGATTGTCATTTCACGGATTGCCTTCTTGATTTCTGCCTTTGTTAATTCCTCACCTTCGAGGAACTTCATCATGAGCTCTTCATCAGCTTCGGCAACGCTTTCGATAAGCTTTTCATGCCATTCTGTTGCGAGAGTAATGAGATCGGCAGGGATATCAGTAACTTCAATTTCCTTACCGAGATCGTCCTTATAAATCTCTGCTTTCATTTCTACTAGATCGACAATTCCTACAAAACTGTCTTCAGCACCAATTGGTAATTGAATAGGCACTGCATTTGCCTTGAGTCTGTCTTTAACCATACCGACAACGCGGAAGAAGTCAGCTCCCATGATGTCCATCTTGTTTACGAAGATGATTCTTGGAACGCCGTACTTTTCTGCCTGTCTCCATACAGTTTCTGACTGAGGCTCTACTCCGCCTTTCGCGCAAAGTACTGTTACTGCTCCGTCGAGGACTCTTAATGATCTTTCTACTTCTACAGTAAAGTCAACGTGTCCCGGTGTGTCGATTATATTAATTCTAGTATCTTTCCATTGTGCTGTAGTAGCAGCAGAGGTTATAGTGATACCTCTTTCCTGCTCCTGTTCCATCCAGTCCATAGTTGCCGCACCTTCGTGTGTTTCACCGAGCTTGTGCGTCTTTCCTGTATAGAAGAGGATTCTCTCCGTTGTTGTTGTTTTACCGGCGTCAATGTGCGCCATGATACCGATGTTTCTAGTTCTTTCAAGCGGAAAACTTCTAGGCATCTTATTTCCTCCTTTCTGCTATAATTACTCCTAAGATTACCATCTGTAGTGTGCGAAAGCTCTGTTAGCTTCTGCCATCTTATGAGTATCTTCCTTCTTCTTTACTGATGCACCTGTGTTGTTAGCTGCATCCATAAGTTCCTTGGCTAATCTTTCAGCCATTGTTCTTTCGCCTCTGGCTCTTGTGTACTTTGTAAGCCATCTGATTCCGAGAGTCTGCTTTCTGTCAGCTCTTACTTCTACTGGAACCTGATAGTTAGCACCACCGACTCTTCTTGCCTTAACTTCTACTACAGGCATGATATTGTTCATTGCCTTTTCGAATACTTCGATAGCAGGTTCGCCAGTCTGCTTTTCAATGATTTCAAAAGCACCATAAACGATTGACTGAGCTGTTCCCTTCTTTCCGTCTAACATAATGCTGTTGATAAGCTTTGAAACAACAACACTTCCGTAAACTGGATCTGGAAGAACTTCTCTCTTTGGTACGTTACCTTTTCTTGGCACTTCTCTTCCCTCCTTGCTTGCTAATTCTAATTTCTGAATTGCATTTCGTCTTCACCCTCATACTTGAGGATTACTCTGCTATGCCCTGCAATTATTAGACATAGCCAGTCTACTAGCATGGGTACTCGTCCCTGGGTCTCTCTCCCGGTCCGCGGCGCTCAATATATAATAAAAAATTCTATTCTATATTAAGGGCTCAAATTCCCAACTATTAATTATTTCTTCTTAGGTCTCTTTGCACCGTACTTTGAACGGGCCTGGTTTCTGTTTGCAACGCCGGCAGTATCAAGTGTACCTCTAACGATGTGATATCTTACACCTGGGAGGTCCTTAACTCTTCCGCCTCTGATGAGAACTACGCTGTGTTCCTGTAAGTTGTGTCCGATTCCAGGGATGTATGCAGTTACTTCGATACCGTTTGTGAGCTTAACTCTCGCTACCTTTCTAAGAGCTGAATTAGGCTTCTTAGGAGTAGTAGTCTTAACTGATGTGCATACGCCTCTCTTCTGAGGTGAATGAGTGTCTGTAGGTACTCTCTTGAGTGAGTTCATTCCTCTGTTAAGAGCTGGAGCAGTTGACTTCTTTACTGCGCTTGTTCTACCTTCACGTACTAACTGGTTAATAGTAGGCATTTGTTTCTCCTTTCTTCAAAAAATCAAATAATGTATTTCCGCTCTACTGGGCGGAAACCAAAGATTATTTTATCATTAAAACTCCCCCGATGTCAAGCTTTTTGCATCGGGGGAATTATGATTTTTATTATTCAAAATCAAGTTCTTCAACTGATCTTGAGCTTAATGCTCCATCATCCTCATATTCGCTGCTCATTCCGGCAAGTTCCTGGAAGAGAGCGCCTTCTTCGCTTCCTTCATATTCGTCATATTCTTCATCATAGTAGTAGTTTGAATATGATTCCATGAGTTCAGCATTTACGCCGTAGTCAACGTTTGTATTTCTGTAACGCTTCATACCTGTTCCTGCAGGGATGAGCTTACCGATGATAACGTTTTCCTTAAGACCGAGGAGATTATCAGTCTTACCCTTGATAGCTGCATCTGTAAGAACTCTTGTAGTTTCCTGGAATGATGCTGCTGAAAGGAATGAGTTTGTAGCAAGTGACGCCTTAGTGATACCAAGGAGAACTCTCTTAGCTACGCAAGGTTCGCCGCCTTCTTCGAGTGCCTTTGCGTTTGCTTCTTCAATTTCGAACTTGCTGTAAAGTCCGCCTGAAAGAAGATCTGTATCGCCGGCATCTTCTATCTTCTGCTTTGAAAGCATCTGGCTAACGATAACTTCAACGTGCTTGTCGTTGATGTCTACACCCTGATTCTTATATACTCTCTGTACTTCCTTGAGGAGGTACTGGTATACGCCTTCTACTCCGTTGAGACGGAGGATATCGTGTGGATTTAAAGGTCCCTTTGTGATGTTATCTCCGGCTTCGATATAATCGCCTTCCTTAACATTGAGACGAGCACCGTAAGGAACTACGTATACTCTTTCTTCTTCTCCACGAACTCTGATTTCAGTCTTGTTGTCCTTTCTAGTTTCGATTGAAACAACAGTACCGTCTGCTTCGCAGATTTCTGCAAGTCCCTTAGGCTTACGTGCTTCGAAAAGTTCTTCTACTCTAGGAAGACCCTGAGTGATATCGCTTCCCGCTACACCACCTGTATGGAACGTTCTCATTGTGAGCTGAGTACCAGGTTCACCGATTGACTGTGCCGCTGTGATACCAACTGCTTCACCGATATTAACAGGTTCACCTGTTGCAAGGTTTCTGCCGTAGCACTTAGCACAGATACCGTGCTTGCTGTGGCATGTCATTACTGAACGGATTGCAACTGATTCGATTCCTGCAGCTTCGATCTTTTCTGCTGCACTTTCAGTGATTTCTTCGTTCTGTTCAACGATGATTTCACCAGTAACCGGATTTACAATATCCATAAGCGCAGTTCTTCCGATGATACGAAGCTTGAGTGATTCGATTACTTCCTTACCGTCAGTAAACGCCTTTACTTCGATACCTTCATCTGTACCGCAGTCAAATTCTCTTACGATAACATTGTGGGATACGTCAACAAGTCTTCTTGTAAGGTAACCTGAGTCGGCTGTACGAAGAGCTGTATCGGCAAGACCCTTTCTTGCACCGTTTGATGAAATGAAGTATTCAAGTACTGAAAGTCCTTCACGGAAGTTAGCCTTGATAGGAATTTCTACAGTCTTACCAGTAGCGTTGGCCATGAGTCCTCGCATACCACCGATCTGTCTGATCTGGTTCTTTGAACCTCTGGCTCCTGAATGTGCCATGATGTAGAGGTTATTTAAAGTTCCGAGTGAGTTCATGAGGGCATCAGCTACTTCGTCTGTTGTCTTGGCCCAGATGCTGATAACCTTTTCGTATCTTTCCTGGTTTGACATAAGACCCATTCTGTATGCCTTTTCGTACTTGTCTACGAGCTTTTCTGATTCAGCAATGATTTCGGCCTTTGCTTCAGGAATTTCCATGTCTGATACTGAAATAGTAACAGCACCCTTAGTTGAGTAGTGGAATCCCATATCCTTGATATGGTCGAGCATGATTGCTGTACCTGTATTTCCGTGTACTCTGTAGCACTTGTCGATGATAACACCGAGCTTCTTCTTATCGCATAAGAAGTCTACTTCGAGTGAGTACTTATCAACGCTTCTGTCAACGAAGCCGAGGTCCTGAGGAATTTCTGAGTTGAAGATAAATCTACCAACTGTTGATTCAACGAGCTTACCTCTCTTATCGTTTTCATCAGCATATCTTCTAACCTTAACCTTTGCATGGAGACCAACATCACCATTCTGGTAAGCCATGAGCATTTCGTCCATATCAGTAAAGATCTTACCGTCTCCTCTTTCGGCAGGAGTATTTCTTTCGTCAACTCCCGGATGAGTGAGGTAGTATGAACCGAGGATCATGTCCTGTGTAGGTGTTGTGATTGGTGATCCATCCTTTGGTGCAAGGATGTTGTTAACTGAGAGCATGAGGAATCTTGCTTCAGCCTGTGCCTCTACTGAAAGAGGTACATGAACGGCCATCTGGTCACCGTCGAAGTCGGCGTTGAAGGCTGTACATACGAGTGGGTGAAGCTTGATTGCCTTACCTTCTACGAGTACCGGCTCGAAAGCCTGGATACCGAGTCTGTGGAGTGTAGGAGCACGGTTGAGCATTACAGGATGTTCTCTGATTACTTCTTCGAGTACGTCCCATACTTCAGGTCTCACCTTTTCAACCATTCTCTTAGCGCTCTTGATGTTGTGGGCAGTTCCGTTTTCAACAAGCTTCTTCATGATGAAAGGCTTGAAGAGTTCGAGTGCCATCTTCTTAGGAAGACCACACTGATAGAACTTGAGTTCAGGGCCAACTACGATTACTGAACGTCCTGAGTAGTCAACTCGCTTACCGAGGAGGTTCTGTCTGAATCTACCCTGCTTACCCTTAAGCATATCTGAAAGTGACTTGAGAGGTCTTGATCCAGGACCTGTAACAGGTCTGCCGCGTCTGCCGTTGTCGATGAGAGCGTCAACAGCTTCCTGAAGCATTCTCTTTTCGTTTCTTACGATGATATCAGGAGCTCCGAGTTCAAGGAGTCTCTTAAGTCTGTTATTTCTATTGATTACTCTTCTGTAGAGATCGTTTAAGTCTGATGTTGCAAATCTTCCGCCATCAAGCTGAACCATAGGACGGAGATCAGGTGGGATTACAGGAATTACTTCCATAACCATCCACTCAGGCTTGTTTCCTGACTGACGGAGAGCTTCGATAACTTCAAGACGTCTTACGATTCTGATCTTCTTCTGTCCTGTAGCTGCTCTGAGCTGCTGTCTTAAGTCAGTTGCAAGTTCATCAAGGTTGATTTCCTTCATGAGATCTCTGATTGCTTCAGCTCCCATTGCAGCCTTGAATGCGTTTGCACCGTATCTTTCCTTTGCGTCTCTGTACTGCTGTTCAGTGATTACTTCCTTGTAATTGAAATCTGTTTCACCAGGATCAGTTACGATATATACAGCAAAATAGAGAATTTTTTCGAGATTTCTTGGTGAAATATCAAGAACAAGACCCATTCTTGAAGGGATGCCCTTGAAATACCAGATGTGAGAAACAGGGGCAGCAAGCTGTATGTGTCCCATTCTTTCTCTTCTAACCTTTGCCTTAGTTACTTCAACTCCGCAACGGTCGCATACGATACCCTTGTATCTGATTCTCTTATACTTTCCGCAGTGGCATTCCCAGTCCTTTGTAGGTCCGAAAATTCTTTCGCAGAAAAGTCCGTCTCTCTCAGGTTTGAGAGTTCTGTAGTTGATAGTTTCAGGCTTTGTTACTTCGCCGTGTGACCAGCTTAAAATCTTTTCAGTTGACGCAAGGCCGATCTGAATTGATTCAAAATTATTCAGCTCATAGCTGTTATTCATATTTTCGTTCAAGGAGTTCCTCCCCCTTCCTATTACTCTTCAGTGAAATCTCCTTCTTCAACTTCAAGATCGATAATATCGATATCTTCAAGCTTTGACTCATCAAATTCTTCGTCTAAGTCTTCATCAAAACCATCGTCTGTGTAGTCATCGAAAAGTGCACCTTCAGTTTCCGGCTCGATATCAATCATTGCTTCGATTCCGGCACCTTCAAGTTCGCTTGAATCCTTGATTTCGATTTCAGTGTTGTCTTCTGACAATACCTTAACGTCAAGGCCAAGGCTCTGCATTTCCTTAATGAGTACCTTGAATGATTCAGGGATACCAGGTTCAGGAATGTTTTCGCCCTTTACGATAGCTTCATAAGTCTTAACTCTGCCGACGATATCGTCTGACTTTACTGTCAAGATTTCCTGGAGCGTATAAGCTGCTCCGTAAGCTTCAAGTGCCCATACTTCCATTTCTCCGAAACGCTGTCCACCAAACTGTGCCTTACCACCGAGTGGCTGCTGAGTTACGAGTGAGTACGGACCTGTACTTCTTGCATGAATCTTGTCGTCTACGAGGTGGTGGAGCTTGAGCATGTACATGTAACCAACAGTTACTGGGTTGTCAAACGGTTCACCTGAACGACCATCTCTGAGTCTGAGCTTACCAGTCTTAGGATATCCGCAGTCATCAAGAAGTTCTATGATATCTTTTTCTGTTGCTCCATCAAATACAGGTGTAGCAACATACCAGTCCTTGTTCTTTGCAGCAAGTCCGAGGTGTACTTCGAGTACCTGACCAACGTTCATTCGTGAAGGAACGCCGAGAGGGTTGAGCATTACCTGGAGCGGCTGACCGTTATCCATGAACGGCATATCTTCTTCAGGAAGGATTCTTGAGATAACACCCTTGTTACCGTGACGACCGGCCATCTTGTCACCAACCTGGATCTTTCTCTTAGTAGCGATGTAGCATCTTACGAGCTTGTTAACTCCTGGTGGGAGTTCGTCGCCGTTTTCTCTTGAGAATACCTTAACGTCAACAACAATACCTGTTTCGCCGTGAGGAACACGGAGTGAAGTATCTCTTACTTCTCTTACCTTTTCACCAAAGATAGCACGGAGAAGTCTTTCTTCAGCTGTAAGTTCAGTTTCTCCCTTTGGAGTAACCTTACCAACGAGAATGTCTGATGAATTAACTTCAGCACCGATTCTGATGATACCTTCTTCATCAAGATTATTGAGAGCGTCGTCACCAACGTTCGGAATATCTCTTGTGATTTCTTCAGGTCCGAGCTTAGTATCTCTGGCTTCTGATTCATATTCTTCAATATGGAGTGATGTGAGTACATCTTCCATAATGAGTCTTTCATTTAATATAATAGCGTCTTCGTAGTTATAACCTTCCCAAGTCATGAAACCGATGAGGAGGTTCTTACCGAGAGCAACTTCACCCATATCAGTTGAAGGACCGTCAGCAATAACTTCGCCCTTTTCGATATGTTCGCCGTGATTTACGATTGGTCTCTGGTTGATGCAAGTTCCCTGGTTTGAACGCTTGAACTTGAGCATTGTGTAATTATCAACGCCTTCTCCGTCGTCACGTCTGATTGAAATCTTGTCAGCATCTACGAATTCAACTGTACCTGCATTCTTTGCAAGGATAACAACACCTGAGTCTCTCGCTGCCTTGTATTCCATACCAGTTCCTACTATAGGAGCCTGAGTAACGAGAAGAGGTACTGCCTGACGCTGCATGTTTGAACCCATGAGGGCACGGTTCGCGTCGTCGTTTTCAAGGAACGGAATCATAGCTGTAGCAACTGATACTACCTGCTTTGGTGATACGTCCATGTAATCAATCTGCTCTCTTGAAACGAGTGAAATTTCGCCACCTGCTCCACGCGCAGCAAGCTTTGCATTGAGGAGATGACCTTCGCTGTCGAGAGGCTCATTTGCAGGAGCAATTGTGAGCATTTCTTCTTCGTCAGCAGTGAGGTATTCAACAACATCTGAAACCTTTCCAGTTTCCTTGATTACCTTTCTGTATGGAGTTTCAATAAAACCGTATTCGTTGATTCTTCCGTATGTTGTAAGTGAACCGATAAGACCGATGTTCGGACCTTCAGGAGTTTCGATAGGACACATACGACCGTAATGTGAATAGTGTACATCTCGAACTTCGAATCCGGCTCTTTCTCTTGAAAGACCGCCAGGGCCGAGAGCTGAAAGTCTTCTCTTATGAGTAAGTTCAGCAAGCGGGTTAGTCTGGTCCATGAACTGTGATAACTGTGAACTACCGAAGAATTCCTTGATAGCTGCAGTTACAGGTCTGATGTTCATAAGTGCCTGAGGAGTTGTAACTTCGATGTCCTGAATAGTCATTCTTTCCTTTACAACTCTTTCCATTCTCGCAAGACCGATTCTGAACTGGTTCTGGAGAAGTTCTCCAACGCTTCTTAATCTTCTGTTGCCGAGATGGTCGATATCGTCAACGCTACCAATACCATAGTTGAGGTTTAAAATATATGATACTGATGCGATGATGTCATCGATAATAATATGCTTAGGTGAAAGTTCATTCTTTCTTGCCTTGATAGCTTCTCTTAACTGATCTTCACCTTCGTTTTCTTCAAGTATTTCTTTGAGGACAGGATAATATACCTTGTTTGGAATCTTGAGATCTGTGATATCAAAATCAACATATTCTGAGATTTCAACAAAGTTATTTCCTATGATTTTTGTAATTTTTGATTCATCAGTCTTGCCGTATGCCATGATGTACTTAACACCGGCATTTTCAATTGCAAGAGCAGTGTCTCTGCTGATTTTTTCGTCCTTTGATACGAGGATTTCACCAGTATTAGGATCGAAAACATCCTCAGCAGAAACTACGCCTGTAATTCTGTTTGAAATTCCAAGCTTCTTGTTGTACTTATAACGTCCAACCTTAGCAAGATCGTATCTCTTAGGGTCGAAGAAGAGTGAGTCGAGAAGTGACTTTGCACTTTCAACTGTTGGTGGTTCACCAGGTCTTAACTTCTTGTAGATTTCCTTGAGACCGTCTTCGTAATTGTCAGTTGAATCCTTTTCGAGAGTCTTCTTGAGACGAACATCATCACCGAAAATATCGAGAATTTCCTGGTCAGTTCCAAAACCGAGCGCACGGAGAAGAGTAGTAACCGGCTGCTTTCTTGTACGGTCAACTCTTACTGAAATAATTTCGTTTGAATCTGTTTCATATTCAAGCCAAGCACCTCTGTTAGGGATGATCTGAGTTGAATATAATCTATTGTTAGACTTGTCTACTGTAACATCATAATAAGGTCCAGGTGAACGAACGAGCTGTGTAACAACTACTCTTTCTGCACCATTATATATGAAAGTACCCTTTTCAGTCATAAGAGGGAAGTCTCCCATGAATACTTCCTGTTCCTTGACTTCTCCAGTTTCCTTGTTTACAAGTCTTACTTTAACTTTAAGTGGAGCTGCATATGTTACATCTCTTTCTTTACACTCCTCCTGTTCGTACTTTGGAGGATCAGACAGAGAATAGTCTATGAATTCCAATATAAGATTACCTGCGTAATCCTTAATTGGAGAAATGTCATCAAATACTTCGCGAATACCCTCTTTGACGAACCAGTCATATGAGTCGGTCTGTATCTGAATAAGGTTCGGCATTTCAGCTACTTCATTAATTTTTGAGAAGCTCATGCGCGTTTTTCTACCGAATTTTACGGGCTGTGGCATATTCATCACTCCTTATTTACTCAAAGAAATATCCTATTTTGCGCACGCAAAAACATGCAAAACAAAATTTGCGTGGCAGTCTAATATATTAGCACAAGTTTGTCAAATAGTCAATAAGTACCTGTAAATTTTGTCAAAATTTTTTCTCGGGGATTTTGCATAAAAAAAGAGCGATTCTATTCGAATCGCTCTTTAAGAAAAGGTTCAAATTTAATTATTTGAGTTCTACAGTTGCGCCAACTTCTTCGAGCTGAGCCTTGATAGCTTCTGCTTCTGCCTTTTCGATTCCTTCCTTGATGTTCTGTGGAGCGTTGTCTACAACGTCCTTAGCTTCCTTAAGACCAAGACCAGTGAGTTCTCTAACAACCTTGATAACCTTGATCTTTTCAGCTCCAGCTGATGCGAGAACTACTGTGAATTCAGTCTGTTCTTCAACTTCTGCTGCTGCGCCTGCTGCTCCTACTACTGCTACTGGAGCTGCTGCTGATACGCCAAATTCTTCTTCACAAGCCTTAACGAGCTCGTTTAATTCTAAAACTGTCATAGCTTTGATAGCTTCGATGATCTGTTCCTTATTCATTTTATTTCTCCTTTTTAAATTTCAATTTTGTATTACGGCTTTCGCCGACTCTTTTCTTTTTTGTCTTACGACTTTTGTTATGCTGCATCATGCAACTTTGTATAAATACTCTTTACGCTTATTCTGCCTTGTCGTCTGCGATAGCCTGGAATGTACGAACGAGCTTTGATACTGGTGACTGGATGCTTCCCATGAACTTCGCGATGAGAACGTCTCTTGAAGGAATTGCTGCTACTGCTTCGATTCCTGCTGCATCATAGTAAGTTCCTTCTACTACGCCAGCCTTGAATGACATCTTCTTGTATTCCTTGATTACGTCATTTAATACTCTTGCTGGAGCTGTTGCGTCGTCATAGCTGATTGCGAATGCTGAAGGTCCATCAAGAACCTGAGCGAGTTCTTCGTACTTTGTGCCTGCGATTGCTCTCTTTACAAGTGTGTTCTTGTAAACAGTGTAGTCAACGTTAGCTTCACGAAGCTTCTTTCTCATAGCATCTGCCTGTTCTACAGTGATTCCGATATAATCGATAACTACTGCTGACTGAGCCTTTTCAAGCTTTTCTTTAATTTCGTCTATAATAATCTGTTTCTGAGCCTGTGCTTCTACTGACATGTTTTGTCTCCTTTCTGCCGTTGGTTACCCTTCCGGACAAATGAAATGGGGTACTCCACAAAAATAGCCTCGCTAAGCGAGGCCAATATTTATATTGTACCTCGGCGGGAAATTAAGCTTTCGCACCCGCTGTCTTAGGTGTAATTTTCAATTTAATTTTTCACAAACCTTAGAACTGAATCTTTGCAGGGTTTACCTTTACTCCAGGGCCCATAGTTGATGCGATTGTAACGCTTCTTAAATACTGACCCTTTGCTGCAGCTGGCTTAGCCTTAACGATTGCTTCGAGAAGAGCATCGAAGTTCTGCTGGAGCTTTTCTTCACCGAATGACTTCTTTCCGATTGGAGTGTGAATGATGTTTGTCTTGTCAAGTCTGTATTCAACTTTACCAGCTTTGATTTCTTCAAGAGCCTTGGCAATGTCCATAGTTACTGTACCTGACTTTGGATTTGGCATGAGTCCCTTAGGTCCGAGGATCTTACCGAGTCTACCTACAACACCCATCATATCTGGAGTTGCAACTACAACGTCGAAATCGAACCAGTTTTCCTGCTGAATCTTCTGAGCCATTTCTTCAGCTCCTACATAATCAGCACCTGCTTCTTCAGCTTCCTGAGCCTTAGGTCCCTTTGCGAATACGAGAACCTTCTTAGTCTTACCAGTTCCGTTTGGAAGAACGATAGCGCCTCTAACCTGCTGGTCTGCGTGTCTTCCGTCAACACCAAGCTTAATGTGAACTTCCATAGTTTCATCAAACTTTCCTGGTGCTACCTTTAATGCTGTTGCGATAGCTTCATCTACGTCATAAAGATTCTGCTTGTCGTAGAGAGCTGCAACTTCCTTGTACTTCTTACCTCTTTTTGGCATTTTAAAAAATTCCTTTCTTGGTGATAGCGGCCTTTTTGTGCTCACGTCTGTCTGAGCGGCCTCCCATAAATTAGTCTACTACTACAACGCCCATTGATCTTGCAGTTCCTGCGATCATGTCAGTTGCTGCTTCGATGCTTGCTGCGTTTAAGTCAGGCATCTTTGTCTTAGCGATTTCTTCTGCCTGTGCTCTTGTGATTGTGGCTACCTTGTTCTTGTTTGGTTCACCTGATCCTGATTCAATACCAGCTGCCTTTTTGATAAGAACTGCTGCAGGAGGTGTCTTACAAACAAATGTGAATGATCTGTCTGCGTATACAGTGATAACTACAGGAATAACCATTCCAGCCTGATCTGCTGTCTTTGCGTTGAACTGCTTACAGAAGTCCATGATGTTAACGCCCTTCTGACCGAGAGCTGGACCAACTGGAGGTGCAGGTGTTGCAGCGCCGGCAGCAATCTGAAGCTTGATATAGCCTTCTACTTTCTTTGCCATCTCAGATTCTCCTTTCTTTAGATTTTGTCAACCTGTCCAAATTCTAACTCGACAAGTGTATCTCTACCAAACATGGAAATGATAACTTTGAGTGTCTGTTTATCAGTGTTAACCTCTTCTACTACTCCCATGAAGCTTTCGAATGGTCCGCTGATAACCTTAACTGTGTCACCAGCTTCCACGTCCAGGTCAATCCAAATTTTTTCAATTCCCATTCTCGCTACTTCTTCATTAGTAAGCGGAACAGGTTCTGAGCCATGTCCTACGAATCCCGTAACGCCCTGAGTATTTCTTACGAGATACCATGATTCGTTTGTTACTATCATTTTGATAATAACGTAGCCGGGAAACATCTTCTTAGTTTTAATCTTACGCTGTCCGTTCTTAATCTCAACCCTGTCTTCCGTAGGCACAACTATATCGAGAATGAGGTCCTGCATCCCTCTGTTCTCTACGATTTTCTCAATATTAACTTTTACCTTGTTTTCATGGCCTGAGTAAGTGTGGACTACATACCACCTTGCTTCGCCATCGCGATTCTCTCTGCCACCAAAATCAAGATTTCCGGGATTCTTTACTGTCTCAGACATATTGTACCTTCTTTACCCTAAAATTTTTGATTTGATTTCCGGCTAGATGCTGATGTTGAGGATTCCTCTGAGCATTGCTAATACAGCAGAATCTAAGCCCCAGAATACGAGTGCGAAAATGAAGCATGTAGCAATAACAACTGCAGTGAATGAACCAAGTTCCTTCTTTGTAGGCCATACTACCTTCTTTAATTCAGTTCTGATTCCTCTGAAATACGCACGGAGTCCCCTCTGTTCTGTTGCGGGAGTCTGAGCCTTTTTCTTATTGTCAGCCATTTTGCTTTCTCCTTAAAACTCTTAACTATTTTGTTTCCTTGTGAACAGTGTGATCCTTGCAGAACTTGCAGTACTTCTTGATTTCAATACGGTCAGGATCGTTCTTCTTGTTCTTCATTGTGTTGTAATTTCTCTGTTTGCATTCTGTGCAAGCTAAAGTAACCTTAACTCTTGAACCACTTGCCATAACTGCCACCTCCTATATTATTGCATAAAGTCGCTAGAATAGTGTATATCAAAAGCACAGCAATGTCAAGCGATTTGCACTTTTTTGCCATCGCCTTTTTTGCCGCTCCTTTTTATACTTTTTCTGCAATTTAAAATCAGCGGGGTTTGCCCGCTGATTTTGTTGTCTCTTGTATTATAAACGTTTAAATGTTTAATTGCAAGAATTAATTTAATTAATTTTGACTGTAATTAGCCTCTCATTGCTGTGAGAGCCTTGTCAGCTTCCTGAAGTCTTGCGATAGCCTTCTTGCAGTCTTCCATTGATGAAGCGTATGAAAGTCTTACGAATCCTTCACCTTCAGTACCGAAGCATGATCCAGTGATCATAGCTACACTGTAGTTCTTAACGATCCAGTCACAGAATTCGTCTGAAGTCATTCCTGTCTTCTTGATGTTCATGAAGATGTAGAATGCACCTGTTGGCTTTACGCATGAGAAGTTTTCGAGCTTGTTGATTTCTTCATAGAGGTAAACTCTTCTTCTGTCGAATTCCTGTCTCATCATTTCTACTGTACCATACTTGTCAGCTTCGTTAAGAGCAACTGCTCCAGCTTCGAGTACGAATGCAGGGATACCTGATACCTGGTGACCAGCGTGGAGATAGAGTGGTTCCCAGAATTCAGCAGGAGTGATTACATAACCGAATCTCCATCCTGTCATAGCGAATGCCTTTGAGAAACCGTTGATGATGATAGTCTTGTCTCTCATTGTATCGAATGCAGCTGGTGATACTGGCTTAACTCCATCATAAGTGAGTCTTTCGTAGATTTCGTCTGAGCAGATGAAGATATCCTTATCCTTAACGATTTCGCCTACTGCTTCGAGGTTTTCAGCAGTGAGAACGCCACCAACTGGGTTTGAAGGTGAGCAGATAACGATCATCTTAGTCTTGTCAGTGATGAGTCCTGCGAGTTCTTCAACGTCGATCTGGAAGTTGTTTTCTTCCTTGAGTGAGTATTCCTTAACTGTAGCGCCACAGATCTTACCAATGATCTTGTAGATGTTGTACATTGGGTTAGGGATGATTACTTCATCGCCAGGGTTGAGGAATGTAGTGAGTACGAGGTAAGCAGCCTGTGCAGCACCACAAGTTGAGATAACCTGGTCTGGAGTGAACTTAAGTCCGTTTTCTCTTTCGTACTTGTCACATACAGCCTGTCTGAAGTTGAGAGGTCCACAGTAGTCTGGATATGTAGTGAAACCATCATCAAGAGCCTTCTTACAAGCGTCTACGATGTACTGAGGAGTAGGGAAGTCAGGCTGTCCGTAAGTAAATCTAACGATATCAGCACCTGATGCTTCGAGTTCGTCCATGAGCTTTGAAGTCATTCTGATTCTTGAAAATTCAAGTTCGTTTAATCTGTCAGCTTTCTTTAACATTTTGTAAATTCCTCCTTAAAACTATCGAAACTAGTCGATTGTGGTCGAATATTTTCCTTTATACATTATAGCCTCTAAAATGTTTTTGTGCAAGCTATTTAAACTTTATTTATCTTTATTTTGTCAGAACTTTGTCAAAAATTGCATAACTCTCTGAAAAAGCATCTTTTTACCACTTGTTCTGCACCTTTTCCGCAAACCCGAAGAAGTGATCAAGCTCAATAACCTCCCCGTCATCAAGTACAACTTTGCCTGTATAATATCCGAATACCTGATCCTGAAGAGAACGAATCAGTTTCACATCAGTATGTGACGAACGGTTAATTACCGGTGTGAAGTCCATTTCAAACCTTCCGTCATCCGAAGTAAATGTCCAGGGCGACATAAAATCGTCACTGCCGTCTTCATTTTCAGGAATATTAAATGTAACCTGCGAAAGCTTGTGTCCTTTTCCGTCAACGAACAACATGTTTTCTGTTGCCGGATTGCATCCGAATCCGTATCCGATATTGAATCCGAAAGGCTTTCCGTTACAGAGTCCGCTTGCGCTTCCCCAGTACCATGTGTTTTTGTAAGTCCATACGCCACGTCCCCAGTCGAGAACAGCAAAAGAGTCTTCCGGATCAAACCTGTACTCTTTTCCATCAAAAGAAACGCTGCCGCTCGCCCTCATGTTGTTTATTTTCTGGTTATAATAAAATGCTTTGTCGTTTCCTTCAAACGGAGTCGCAACAACGATCGAATCTCCCGGTTCTTCCGTCAGAACTATTTCTCCCGAAATAGACTTACCGTCTTTGAACTTGTCCATTTTGAACATAAGCGTTCTTTTTGTTATGCCGTTTTCATCAGGACCGGGATTCCTGAAACTGATAAAGTAGTTTTTGGCGTATACTTCCACGTCTCCCTTTTCAGATGTCGGAGGAAAGTTTCTCCTGCCTCTTGTCATTATACTCATAGGGCTCGTTGTCTGTTCCCATGGATTATCACCGAACTCGATAAGAGTAACACTATCAAGTCCCATATAAGAGTTGTCGGCAATGGTAAGGCATACACCATACTTTTCGTTACCTATAAAATAATAGTCCCACTCTTTTATTCTGAGCGAATTTGCCTTTATAGCCTTTCTGTCATAATCAAGCACAAGTTTTCTCGCAAAACCCGCCTCTGTAAGGTGACCATTTTCGTCAAGGAGAGGTTTCTTTACTGTAATTTCATGATTCATATTACGCCTCCAAAGTGTATTGAAAAAATAAAAATGCGTGGTAAAATGTAAAAGTCAGTATCTCTGACATACTTTAATAACAGTATACTTCATATTCACGATAAGGGGAACAAGATTTGAAATATCTTAAACAGTTCGGAATAATTCTCGCCATATCATTCATAGGCGAGATACTTAATAATGTAGTGCCGCTTCCTATACCGGCAAGCATCTACGGAATCGTAATAATGTTTACATGCCTCTGTACAGGTGTAATCAAACTTTCAAGCGTAAAGGAAACAGGAAAGTTTCTTGTTGATATCATGCCTATTATGTTTGTACCGCCTTCAGTGGCGCTTATGGATTCCTGGGGAATTATCAAACCTATATGGTTTGCTTTTCTATTCATTTCCTTCATCACAACATTTATCGTAATGGGCGTCGGCGGATGGAGTGCGCAGCTTGTAATTCGTGCCGGAAGAAAAAAAGAAGCCCGCAGAGTTTCGGAAGGAGGTGCTGAATAATGTCAGAATTCATTCAGAACTCGGCCTACTTCGGTCTCACACTGACATTCATAACTTTTGGTATCGGTAACCTTGCGAAGAAGAAGTTCAGGAACCCTCTCGCAAACCCTAACATCATATCGATTGCGCTCATTATTATATTTCTTGTCTCTTTCGATATCGACTATGATACATATAATAAAAGCGCACAATATTTAAGCTTTCTTCTTACGCCTGCGACGATATGCCTTGCTATTCCACTTTATGAACAGCTTGAACTTCTCAAGAAGAATTTTGCTGCAATAATGATTGGTATTTTTTCCGGAGTTATAGCAAGCGGTGTGAGTATACTGCTTCTCGCGATTGCTTTCAATCTCGATCAGGCACTTTACATCACGCTCCTTCCGAAGTCAGTAACTACTGCTATCGGAATCGCCGTTTCAGAAGAACTCGGCGGATACCCTGCTCTCACAGTTGTTTCTATAATGATAGCAGGACTTCTCGGAAACGTATTTTCCGAAGTTGCATGTAATCTCTTCAGAATCAAAGAACCAATTGCAAGAGGTGTAGGAATCGGAACGGCTTCACATGCTATGGGAACTGCAAAGGCTATGGAAATCGGTGAAGTCGAGGGTGCAATGAGCGGCCTGTCAATCGCAGTAGCCGGAGTAATGACAGTAGCTGTTGCGAGTATATTTGCACAGTTCATGTTTTAGCCAGAGACACAAAAAGAGCGATCTTTCGATCGCTCTTGATTTTTATTCGGATAATGCCGGCCTGAGAATCGCGAAGATTTCCTTAGCCATATAGTAGTGCCCGAGGTCATTCGGATGAAGCATATCACTTGAGAAAAGATCAGGCATCTCTTCAGGGAAGAATTCGCTTCCGCTGATGTAATATACGTTATCATCTCCTGCCTTTACAGCCTTATCGTAACTTTCTTTGATTATTTTCTGTCGTTCAATCTGAGCTTCCGTATCTTCTTCATAATAAGTTGGTGCAGTGACCATTATAATCGGAATATCCGGATGTGCATCTCTTACAGTTTTGTAGAACTCGTAGTGTGTCTCTCTTAAGCCGTTTATTGAATTGTTATGATCATAGTCCATTACGAATGCCGAAATCTCACGTGAAGCAATATATTCGGCGATGCTCTGTTCTCCTTTTGCCGACGAAGAGAAACCGAGGTTTAAATTGTCAGCATTCATCATTCTGCAGACAATATGCGAGTAAGCAAGACCCGGTCTTGAAACACAGCCCCCCTGAGTTATCGATGAACCATAAAAACAAATCGGAGCATATGCTCTTTCAGTAGGTGCTGCAATTTCAGTTCCTTCAGGAAAACCAATTTCTATTTTATCGATACCTGCATAAAGCGGAAGGTTTATCGTTACTTCCTGATATCCTCCTGGAAGTTCAACCATTTCCGTAAAGCCTGTTGAATTTGTAAACAGCTGTCTTGTTGCTCCGCAGTATGTGTGGTTTGTTCCTGTTCCCGTATATATGTCGAACCCGAAAATTCCTCTGTCAGTAAAGTACTCCATTCCTGAAGTACTGTTTCTCAGACTGACTTTAAGAAAAACATGATCGGCATTTGTTCTGAATCTGAGTGTAGCACCTGCGGTGTGATATGCCGTATTTCTGTTTCCTGCAGAATAAACATCCTTTTGTGCAGCATTCAGTCTGTAGTATTCACCCCCATTATCATCAGGATGAACTATCCCTCCGATGACAAATGGAGAAGCTGTGGCATTTATATAGAGAATATCTCCTTCTGTCGTCTTGTCCGCATCATCTACTGAAGTTACCGGAATATACTCTGCATCGAAAATATCGGCTGATGAAGAAACCGGCTTGGGGAAATCCCCTTCCCAGTCTTTACCGCCGCTTCCCGAAGCACATGCTGTCATAGCAAGTACGAAAACAAGAAGCACCGCCATGATATTCAGTTTTCGAAACAAACATTTCTTCATTCTGGAATCTCTCTTTCAAAAAACTTACAAAAGAATTATACATTTATAACAAGTAGCCGTCAATTACGTATATTTGACAAAAATATCATTCTTTCCGTTGATTCCGTCACCTTCGGATGGTAAAATTAGTTATCTGATAATTCTGAATTTACAAGGAGGTGTTCCATGTTAGATTTACTGCTTATTAACGGAAGTTACCCCGATTTTGAAAAAGGAGAAATAATAAAAGCAAACATCGGAATTGCTTCAGGAAAAATCGCCTACATAGGAAATGATACTCCTGAGGCCTCAAGCATGGTTGATGTTTCCGGTGAAATAGTTTCACCCGGATTTATCGATATCCATATGCACGAAGACGATTTTGCTCAGGAAGGCGAACAGTATATCATATCCCAGATGATGCTTGAAATGGGTGTTACTACTGCAGTCGGAGGAAACTGCGGCCTTCAGAAACAATCGCTATCGTATTTCAAGGAAGTAATCGACAAACTCGGTGGTGCACCGGTAAATTATATGATGTTTACCGGTTATAATAGCCACAGAGGAAATGTCGGTGCGGTAGGAAGACCGACTACAAAAGAAGAACGTGACGAAATCAAGAAAATCATTCTGAAAGAGCTTAATGAAGGCGCATGCGGAATATCATTCGGAGTCGAATATGATACAAGCATAGAAACTGAAGAAATGATTTACGCACTCGAGGGAATTGACAATCCCGATCTTCTTGTATCCTCACATATAAGAGAAGGCTGTGTCGATAATATTTCTGCCGTGGATGAGATGTTTGAGATGGCAGAGAAAAGCGTTATGAAGTTTCAGATTTCACATCTGGGAAGCATGTGCGCTATGGGTCTTATGGACAAAGTCCTTGAGAGAATCAATTCTGCAGCCGAAACAGACGACCGCATCAGCTACGATATTTATCCTTACAATGCTTTCTCAACATTCATAGGTTCTGCCGCTTTTGATGATGAGTACTTTGCAGCATGGGGGATGAAATACGAAGATATACTCCTTACCGATGAGCCTTATAAAAACATGTATTGTGATGAAGAACTCTATAGAAAGGCAAGGAAAGAATATCCTGACATGCTTGCTGTCGGTTTCGTTATGAAGGACGAAGAGGTCAATTCTGCTATTTCAAACAAGTACGGTATGATTGCAAGCGATGCTATTATAGGAAATGCCAAAGGTCATCCGAGAGCTGCCGGTACATTCCCAAGACTTCTCGGCAAATACGTGCGTGAAGATAAAGTTCTTCCTCTCGTAGATGCGATAAGAAAGATTACGCTCGAGCCTGCAAAGAGACTCAATCTTGACAGCAAAGGCAGAATTGAGCTTGGAGCCGATGCCGATATCACAATATTCCATCCTGATACAATCATAGATTGTGCAACATATTCAGAGCTGCTTCCGCCTGAAGGCATATCACATGTTTACATAGGCGGCAGCCTCGCACTTAAAAACAACGAAACAATAAACAATCGCCTTGGCAGATTCATACCACACAAATAAAAAAAGAGCGGTCACTACGACCGCTCATATTTGTTTCCGGTTATTTCGAATTATTCGATGATACCTGATACAACGCCTGAACCTACTGTTCTTCCACCTTCTCTGATCGCGAATCTGAGTCCTTCTTCGATTGCGATTGGTGTGATGAGGTTGATTGTCATTGTGATGTTATCTC
>SVCW01000028.1 GCA_015058155.1 Clostridiales bacterium
GTTGTTTTTAAAAGAATTGTACGTCGTCCGCTACAGCTTGTTTTACCAAGTTGTGCTTTGTTGTACTTTGGATGTAATCTCTTACATCCTCTGACTTCTTTTCTACACTATGAAGTTTTCAAGGTTCTTGCTGTCATGTGACAGCTTTATTACTATACCAAATATAACCTCGTGTGTCAACACTTTTTTAAAACTTTTTTCACTGTTTTTTACTTATTTTTTTGCTGCATTTTGGGTTACGTTTTTACGTCGTTTTTGTCTCTCATTCTTTGATGTTTCAAATGCTATTTTCCATTTTTCTTAAAAAAAGAAGGACACTTTTTTAGTGCCCTTCAATCATTATCATTTTATTTTTAAGCTTGCCGAAACTAGTTCTGTTCTGCCATCTTCTTGTATGTAGCAAATCTGTCCTTAGCATCGTTTTCGCACTGCTGGAATAGTTCTTCTGCAGTTTCAGGGAAAGCCTGCTGGAGTGATGAGAAACGAACTTCGTCGAGGATAAATTCTCTGAAGTTTCCAGTTGGTTCCTTTGAATCAAGGATGAATGGATTCTTGCCTTCTGCCTTGAGTCTTGGATCGAATCTCCACATATGCCAGTATCCGCATTCTACTGCCTTCTTGATTCTTTCCTGAGCACCTGCCATGCCGCCCTTGATACCATGGTTGATACATGGAGCGTATGCGATGATGAGTGATGGTCCTGGATAGCTTTCGGCTTCCTTGATAGCCTTGAGGAGCTGAGCCTGGCTTGCGCCCATAGCAACCTGAGCTACGTATACATAGCCGTAAGTAGTTGCAATCATTCCGAGGTCCTTCTTCTTTGTCTTCATTCCTGAAGCAGCGAACTTAGCTACAGCACCTGAAGGTGTAGCCTTTGAAGCCTGACCGCCTGTATTTGAATATACTTCTGTGTCGAGTACGAATACGTTTACATCTTCACCTGAAGCGAGGATATGGTCAAGTCCACCGTAACCGATGTCGTATGCCCATCCGTCACCACCGATGATCCACTGTGACTTCTTAACGAGAAGATCAGCACCGTCAAGTACGATGTCTACTGTCTTCTGACAGTTAGGGCAGCATACTTCTGCATTCTTGAGAGCTTCGAGGAGTGCTGCTGAAGTAGCCTTTGAAGCTTCTCCGTCATTCTTTGTTTCGAGCCATGCCTTAGCCTCATCCACGCAGATTTCCTTTTCTACGAGAGCTTCTACAGCATCGATAACTCTCTGTCTTCTCTGCTTAGTACCTGAGTACATACCGAGACCGAACTGAGCATTATCTTCGAAGAGTGAGTTACCCCATGCAGGACCGTGTCCGTTGTGGTTCTTAGTCCAAGGCATTGATGGACATGATGCTGACCAGATTGATGAACAACCTGTTGCATTTGCTACCATCATTCTGTCACCGAAGAGCTGAGTGATGAGCTTAACATAAGGAGTTTCTCCACATCCTGCGCAAGCGCCTGAGAACTCGAGGAGTGGCTGTTCGAACTGGCTTCCCTTAACTGTGTACTTATCCATAGGGTTAGCCTTTGGTTCTACGCTCATTGCGTATTCCCAGTTAGCAGCTTCGTCTATCTGAGTTGCGAGCGGCTGCATTGAAATAGCCTTTTCCTTAGCAGGACATACTGTTACACAGCTTCCGCATCCGAGACAATCGAGAGGTGAAACCTGAATCTTGAACTTATAATTATTAACGCCCTTTCCGTCAACTGCATTGAAACCGCAAGGAGCATCCTGAGCTTCTTCTTCTGTAAGAAGTACAGGTCTTATTGCAGCGTGAGGACAAACGTATGAACACTGGTTACACTGGATACACTTGCTTGCATCCCATGCAGGAACGAATGCAGCTACACCACGCTTTTCATAAGCTGATGTACCTACTTCATAATGACCGTCTTCATATCCGTCAAATGCGCTTGTTGGTAAATCGTCACCCTTGAGAGCATTGATAGGAAGAACGATCTTTTCAATGAATTCAGGAACTGCCTTCTTTTCTACTGCTTCGTCTACTGCGTCAGCCCATGCTGCCGGTACTTCGATCTTCTTGTATCCAGTAAGACCTGCGTCTACTGCAGCATAGTTCATGTTAACGATAGCTTCGCCCTTCTTCTTATATGTATTGTAGATAGCGTCCTTCATGTACTTAACAGCTTCTTCAATAGGAATGATCTTCGCAAGATCGAAGAATGCTGACTGGAGTACAGTATTTGTTCTGTTGCCGAGTCCGAGGTCAACAGCAATCTTAGTAGCGTCGATAGTATAGAAGTTAACCTTCTTTTCTACAAGAGCCTTCTTAACTGATGCAGGAAGTTCTGCTTCGAGCTTTTCAATAGTATCCCATTCGCAGTTTAAGAGGAATGTTCCGCCTTCCTTGATATCGCCGATGATATCATACTGCTTGATGTATGCCTGGTTGTGGCATGCGATAAAGTCCGCAGTCTTTACAAGGTATGTTGATCTGATAGGATTCTTACCGAATCTTAAGTGTGACTGAGTAACACCACCTGACTTCTTTGAGTCATAGTGGAAATATGCCTGAGCATACATGTCAGTGTGGTCACCGATAATCTTGATTGAGTTCTTGTTTGCACCAACTGTACCATCAGCACCAAGTCCCCAGAACTTGCATGATACTGTTCCTTCTCCCGCAACGTCGATTTCAGGGAGCTTAGGAAGTGAATTGTTTGTAACGTCATCAACGATACCGATTACGAAATTGTTCTTTGGTTCGTCAGCCTTGAGGTTTTCATATACTGACATGAGGTCTGCAGGAGTAACGTCCTTTGAACCGAGTCCGTAACGTCCGCCAACGATCTTAGCCTGTCTGCCTGCAGTAAAGAATGCAGTACATGTATCCATGTAAAGTGGTTCTCCTACAGCTGTAACTTCCTTTACTCTGTCGAGAACTGCAATCTTCTTTGCTGTTTCAGGAATAGCAGCGAGGAATGCGTCTGCCTTGAAAGGTCTGTAGAGTCTTACCTTAACGAGACCAACCTTTTCTCCCTTAGCTGTTAAGTGGTCAACAACTTCTTCGAGAGCTTCACAAGCTGAACCCATAGCAACGATAACTCTGTCTGCATCAGGAGCACCATAATAATTGAAGAGCTTATAGTCACGTCCTGTGAGCTTGCTGATTTCTTCCATATATTCTTCAACGATTTCAGGAAGTGCGTTGTAGAACTTGTTGCTTGCTTCTCTTCCCTGGAAGTAGATATCAGGATTCTGAGCTGTACCTCTGATAATCGGATGTTCAGGGTTTAAAGCTCCTGCTCTGAACTTCGCAAGTGCATCATAATCAACGAGCTTTGCAAGATCGTCGTAATCGAGGCATTCTACCTTCTGGATTTCGTGTGATGTTCTGAAACCATCGAAGAAATGTAAGAAAGGTACTCTACCCTTGATTGCAGCAAGATGAGCTACTGCTGCGAGGTCCATAGCTTCCTGTACTGAGTTTGAACAAAGGAGAGCATAACCTGTCTGACGACATGCCATTACGTCTGAATGATCTCCGAAAATGCTGAGAGCGTGATATGAAAGAGCTCTCGCACTAACATGGAATACTGAAGGAAGAAGTTCTCCAGCAATCTTATACATGTTAGGAATCATGAGAAGTAATCCCTGTGATGCTGTATATGTAGTAGTAAGTGCACCTGACATGAGTGAACCATGTACCGCTCCGGCAGCACCCGCTTCTGATTCCATTTCAACTACTTTTACAGTCTGTCCGAAAATATTCTTTCTTCCGTTGGCAGCCCATTCGTCTGTAACTTCTGCCATAGGTGAAGAAGGTGTAATAGGGAAAATACCAGCTACTTCAGTAAACGCATAAGATGTCCATGCAACTGCTGTATTTCCGTCCATAGTTTTCATTACTTTTTTTGACATATTTTATCCTCCAAACAAATTAGCAATGGAAATTTGATTATAATTCTATCACATAATCACCTGTATGTAAATCGCTTTTTGGTTTTCAATTATAAAAATTTGGATATTTTTATAATTTCATCACAATTTCTTGTCGCCAAAAACAAAAAAGAGTCGGAAGTAAAACTTCCGACTCCAAAAATGAGCTTCTATTTTTAAATTAAAGTGAGAGACACTTCTTAGGGCACTTTTCTGTACAGAGTCCACACTGTACGCAAGCGCTCTTATCAACTGTCCAGCTCTTTTCTGCTCTGTCAACTGTGATTGCACCAACAGGGCAATTTCTAGCGCAAAGGCCACAGAATACGCAAGCTTCTGTATCACACTTGAGACCATCAGCACCGCCTGCTGCAGGAGCTGCAGCTGGAGCTTCTGTCTTTGGAGGTTCAGGGATAGCAATTGTATCGATAACCTTTTCTGTTCCAGGAGTTGTATATTCAGGCTTCATAGTGAGGCACTTCTTTGGACAGTTGTCCACGCATGCCTGGCACTGGATGCACTGCATTCTCTGGATTTCCCAAGTTCTGCCTGCTCTGTCTACTGTGATTGCGTTTGCAGGACACTTTCTCTGACACATACCGCAAAGGATACAGCTGTCAACGTCGATTTCTACATGTCCTCTAGTTCTTTCCTGCCACTCTCTAGGTACTACAGGATACATGAGAGTTGCTGGCTTTGTGAATAAACTCTTGAGAACGATCTTTCCCATCTTGAATGTTGCCATACTACTCTCACCTACCTTTCTGTACAGCTGATGCAAGGGTCAATTGTGAGTGCGAGTACAGGAACGTCTGCTAAATCGCAACCCTGGAGCATCTTAACGAGTGTTGGGATATTCTGGTTAGTTGGTGTTCTAACACGCATTCTTTCTAAGAACTTTGATCCAGCTCCCTTAGCATAGTAGAAAGCTTCGCCTCTAGGCTGTTCAAGTCTTAAAATGAATTCGCCATCAACGTTTCCGTTTACCTTAACGTCGATTGGTCCTTCAGGAATGAGTTCTACAGCCTTTTCGATGAGTTCGATAGCCTGGAAAACTTCTCTGATTCTTACTACTGTTCTAGCGTAGCAGTCTCCAGCTTCTTCGATACAAGGTTCGAATCCGAGCTGATCATATACGCCGATTCCAGCAAGTCTGATATCCTGGTAAACTCCGGAACCTCTTGCAACAGGGCCAACAGCTCCGAGTTCAATAGCTTCTTCCTTAGTTACAACGCCTACGCCCTGAGTTCTGTTCTTTACTGATGCATCTTCGATGAATACGTCAGCAAGCTTCTGGATTTCAGGCTTGAGACCGTTTAATGTGTCAACGATTTCCTTTAATGTTGCAGCGTCGATGTCCTTTCTAACTCCGCCAACCTTACATACTGAGAAGATAACTCTTCCGCCAGTAGTCTTTTCGAATAAGTCGAGAACGTGTTCTCTTACTCTCCAGCAGTGCATGAAAAGTGATTCGAATCCGAAAGCGTCAGCTAAGAGACCGAGCCATAAGAGATGTGAATGAACTCTTGAAAGTTCATGCCAGATTGTTCTGAGGAACTGTGCTCTTTCAGGAATTTCAACACCCATAGCACCTTCGATTGAAGCTGATGCACCCCATCCGTGACCGAATGAACAGATACCGCAGATTCTTTCGATAACG
Organism: Clostridiales bacterium; assembly: GCA_015058155.1. Classification (GTDB taxonomy): domain Bacteria; phylum Bacillota; class Clostridia; order Peptostreptococcales; family Anaerovoracaceae; genus QAKD01. Next base: position 5,566 of record SVCW01000028.1, read on the forward strand.
TATACCATTTCAGTATATTCTTTCTTTTCAACGAGCTTTTCAAGTCCTCTGTGAACGTATCCGATTGAAGGGATAACGTCTACAACTTTTTCATCTTCGAGAACGAGGTCAAGATGAATTGGCTCAGGAAGTACAGGATGCTGAGGTCCGAAAGGAATAATAGTTCTTTTTGCCATAATATGCTACCTGTCCTTTCTTAGTTCTGCGGATTCCAAGGTGTTGGAGTAACAACCTTGAAGAAACGTCCATCGTAGTCAAGTGCGAGGTTTTCGAACTTGATGCCGAAGAGGTCGTGCATTTCATTTTCATAAATGAATGCTGACCAGTATTCGCCAGTTACACTCTGGAGCTTCATATCTGCAGGAACTACAACCTTTAAGTTATATAAAACGTGGTCAAGGTCAAATGAATAGAGAACGAAGATAGTTCCGTCAAGCTGCTTTGTAGCGCAAGCCTGGCCAAGTCTGTATCCGCCAGCCTTCATTTCCTTAACTCTTGGAAGAAGCGCTTCTGGAGCAACATCTTCGAAATTCTGAATCATAAATTTCTTTTCACTCATTTTATGCTTCCTCCTTTTCTGTGATTTCTTCTACAGTAGCTTTAGCTTCCATAGCAGCTCTCTTTTCAGCGAGAACGCCAAGGCCCTTAACTACGCCGTCAATAATTGCTTCAGGTCTTGCAGCACATCCTGGAACGTATACGTCTACAGGAATAACTGTGTCAACTCCGCCCATAACGTTGTAGCATTCTCTGAAGATACCACCGTTATTAGCGCAGATACCGATTGCAACTACTACCTTTGGATTAGGCATCTGGTCGTAGATCTGCTTTACTACAGTCTTGTTCTGTTCGTTTACTGAACCTGTAACAAGGAAAATATCTGCATGCTTTGGATTACCAGTGTTGATAATACCAAATCTTTCAACGTCGTACATTGGTGTAAGACATGCCAATACTTCGATGTCACAACCGTTGCAGCTTGAACCATCATAATGGATGACCCAAGGTGATTTTGTTACATATGACATATTTACACCTCCTATAAGTAGTAGAGAACGATGATATTAACCATACCGATGAGTGCAACTACCCATGCAGTGTTAATAGCAACATTCCACTTCATTCTTGCAAAGTTGTTATCGATGAATGTTTCAAAGAAGTAAGTAATGAGACATGCAACGATACCGATTACGTATCCGAGGATTGTTCCGTTTGCGAAGAAGAGGAATACGAATCCGAGAAGGAATACGTTTTCATACCAGTGAGCGATTTCTACGAGTGCAAGAGTCTTGCCTGAGAATTCAGTCTTGAGACCTGCAACAAGTTCCTGATGTGCATGGTGTGACATTGAAAGGTCGAAAGGTGACTTTCTGAACTTGATAGTAAGGATGTAGAGGAATCCTACAAAGATACCGATCATGTAAGGGAAAGCCATATGTACGTTTCCGTCAGCAAGCACTGAACCATTAACGATGCTTGATACGTTGAAGCTACCGTTGAAGAGATAGAAACCAACTGCTGTGATGAGAACCATTGGTTCATATGCCATCATCTGAAGGAGTTCTCTTTCAGCACCAAGCTGTGGATAAGCTGATCCTGTTGAGAAAGCTGCAACGATGAGGAATACACTTGCAAGTGTAAGTGTAAAGATTACGAGGAGTAAATCCATACCTGCGAAGAAGAAGCATCCTGTAACGATTACGAAGAGGAAGAAACATCCTACGTAAAAGTCCATAGCGTTGTTAACTGTGATGCGTTCTTTTTCCATGAGCTTTAATACATCATAGAAAGGCTGGAATAAAGGTGGACCAACCTTACGCTGCATTCTAGCTGAGATAATTCTGTCAAGACCTGCGAGAACTCCGCCAACTACAGGTGCAAGGATAAGATATGCTAATACTGCGATAATCATCTTAATCATATTAGAATCCACCTCCTACGCCTAAAATAGTTCCAACAGCGATAGCTACAACTGTGCAGATAATTGCAGTAGTTGCGAAAACTCCGATGAGATCCATCTTCTTTTCGCCGAAGTAGCTTTCCATGTACCAGTTTCTTAAGTTCTGTTCCATTGGAGTCTGCATTGAACCCATATAAGTTAAGTTATCTCCCATGTTAGCACCAGCCATGTAGATGTCTACAACCTTCTTGTTTGTCTTTCCGTAGAAGAGAAGAACGAGGATGAGAACTACAGCAAGCATGATGCACATGATAATCATGTTGTTTGATGATAATGCAGCTACTGCGCTTGTTCCGAAGATTGCTGAGATGTAAGGGATTACGATAGCCTTTGAAACGAGCGGGAATACGAGGCAAACAGCGATTGCCATGAGTACGAGCATTGAGTGAACGAGAGTTTCTTCCTTAGGAACGTTCTTTTCAATGTTTTCTCTACCTGGAACGATTGCTGAAAGCTTTCCGAGCCACTTAGTCCAGTAGAATGCAGTTGCAGCTGAACCGAAGCAGATGATAGCAACGAGAATGAAGTTACCTGAATCGATCATAGCTGTCATAGCAGCCCACTTTGATACGAGCATACCCATAGGTGCGCAGAACATACCGATGATACCAACCATCATGAATGTAGCGAGTCTAGGGAGCTTAGCGAACATAGCGTCCATATCTTCGATGTCTCTTGAACCGATCTGGTGTTCAGTTGTACCTACGCAGAGGAACATGAGTGACTTAGTGATTGAGTGGAAGATGATAAGCATGATTCCAGCCCAAACAGCAGCTTCTGTACCGATACCACCGCAGATTACGATAAGTCCAAGGTTAGCAATTGTTGAGAATGCAAGTAATCTCTTTCCATTTGACTGTGAAATTGCAGCAAATGAAGCGAGAAGGAATGTGATTCCGCCAACGAGCATTGTCATCATACCTGCCATGTTCATTCCGAGACATGGAGCGAGCTTGATGATAAGGAATACTCCGGCCTTAACCATAGTTGATGAATGGAGGAGCGCTGATGTAGGAGTAGGCGCAACCATTGCTCCGAGGAGCCAGCTGTGGAAAGGCATCTGAGCAGCCTTTGTCATTCCTGCGATTACGAGGAAGATTGTAGGGATAACTACGAGTGCACCCATTCCAGCTGTACCGTAAGCGATAAGAGTTGAAAGTTCGAGTGTTTCGTAGAAGATTCCGAGTGTAAGGATACCAACAACGAATGAGAGTCCGCCGATGAGGTTGAGAATTAACTGACGGAATGAATTGTTGATAGCTTCTTCTGTCTTTGTGTATCCGATAAGGAAGAATGAACAAAGAGTTGTGATTTCCCAGAAGAAGAACATCCATACGATGTTGTTTGAAACAACGAGTCCAAACATTGCTGAAAGGAATATGAACATGAGGAAGAAGAAGAAAGGTCTTCTGTCAGGTCCATGGAAGTGATGCTGGAAGTCCTTCATATATGCTGTAGCATATACAGTGATAAGGCTTCCTACGATTCCTACGATAAGAATCATGATTACTGACAATCTGTCAATAACGATGTTGTTCGCAACGTGGATGTGGTGTCCTTTTGTTAATTCAAACCAGATCATTGTTGGGGCCTGAATTAAAGCAAAGACTGATGCTAAGTACTTCTTGTACTTGATGCCGAGGTAAATTACGATTACTGAAAGTACAGTTTCAATAACGAGCATAGCGTTACTGATTAAAGTGTGAGTACCTTCCATAGCGTAAACCCACTGATCTTCTCCTGAACCGAAGAAGTCAACAGCAAGCCAGATTGAAAGTACAGCGATAATAAGCGCTGATGCCTTTACAAGAATGTCTCTGGCTGCGTCAGCCTTAAGAACCAAAAGAGCAACTGCCACTACGAATGCGAAAGCAATTAAAATAAAAATAGTGCTCATTTAATCCTCCTATAAGATCTTTTTTGGACATAAACGTCCACATATCATTATACAAAACACTTTGTTAAAAAACAAGCATATTTGCCTCTGATTGTATCGAAATTTTCCACATATAGTTTAATTAAGGTATAGCAGTAAAAAAATGGCACCCGGAATTCCGAGTATTCCGACAATTAAGGCATTAAAAGGGTTCATCGGCACTGCAAAAGAGAGAAAACTTCCGACAATATTCAAAAAAGCTATCGTTCCTGCCCCTGTCACAATCTTAACAATACCTCTCCACATTAAGTTCATGGTAGCGAAGAATACCCTCCGGAAATATACTATCGTAAAAAAACAGACAACGTAGGCCAGATAAACAGCAATTTCTTCATTCATATAAACAGACACCTTTCACACATAATGATAATTGCGGATAATTCCGCCTTATTGTATAAAATATGCCTTTTCTGAATAGAATAGAATCATCATGCATTCTCAGGAGGTTATTTATGAAAGTACCTGACTTCGTTTATGTATTGGCAGACTATATCAAGAAGAGAAAGAAAGAGAAAAGTGAAAGCGATTTACTTATCGAAAATATAATAGAAGCCCGCTCTGAACTTGAGCGGGCTGAACATGCTTTTAACGAGATGACAGAGCAGGCAGCAATCGATTACGCCGCCTACAGCATCATGGCCGCAAGAGCAAAATATGTACATCTACTGAATATAGCCAAGGAAGAGAACGTCAGATTCTAAAGTTCTCTTCTTCCTTCTACAGCTTTCAGAAGTGTAATTTCATCGGCATATTCAAGGTCGCCGCCTACCGGGATTCCGTGCGCTATTCTTGATACTTTAATGCCTGTCGGTTTCAGAAGTCTTGCAATATACATTGCTGTCGCTTCACCTTCAATATTAGGGTTTGTCGCAAGTATTACTTCGCTTATGTCTGCGTTTTCCTGGAGTCTTAAGATGAGCTGTCTCAGATTTATATCGTCAGGTCCGATTCCATCCATAGGAGAAATCGCTCCATGTAGAACATGATACTGACCCTTGTATTCACGAATTCTTTCCATTGCGAAAACATCACGCGGACTTTCGACAACACAAATCACCGTATTGTCCCTTGTACTGTCAGAGCAGATTGAACACGGATCAGTATCTGTGAGATTACCGCATACCGAACAGTACTTCATGTTTCTTTTTGCATCCATTATAGCAGTTGCAAGTGATTCTGCTTCGCTTTCTGTTAATGAAAGTATATGAAACGCCAGTCTCTGCGCTGTTTTTCCTCCGATTCCCGGAAGCTTGGAAAGCTCATTTATGAGTTTTCCGAGTGGTTTTGCATAGTATTTCATATTATTCTATCCGATTAGAGCCCAGGAATTCCGAGTCCTGCTGTAATCTTACCCATTTCGTTATTTGAGATTTCTTCCATCTGACGGAGAGCTTCGTTTGCTGCTGTTATGATTAAGTCCTGGAGCATTTCGATATCATCAGGATCAACTACTTCTTCCTTGATTTCGATTGAAACGATCTGCTTTGTTCCGTTTACTGTTACAGTAACAGCGCCGCCACCTGATGTAGCAGTAGTTTCCATCTTGTCGATTTCTTCCTGAAGAGCTTCCATCTTTCTCTGCATTGCTGCCATCTGCTGCATCTGCTTCTGCATGTTGCCTCCGCCCATGCCGCCCATGCCTTTATTTGGATTAGGCTTCTTGCCTGCCTTCATTCCTTTACCCATTATTATTTCCTCCTGAATTTATTCTATATCAATTTTTATACCAAAAGCGTTTTCTGCTATTCCCTTAAGGTCTTCTGTAGCGAATTCTTTTTTTACTGCTGAATCGCCTTCCATTACAGCCTTAAGTGCTCTTCTTACACCTGTGTATTTTTCCATAAGTGATTCGAGCGTTTCTCTGTTTTCATCAAGATACTTGAGTTTAAGTGAGTTTGATGCTGAAACAACAAAGAATTTGTCTGTAAGTTCTTCCAGCTTCGTTCCTGTTCTTATAAGGTTGAAACTTGTTTTATAAGCTTCTCCTTCTTCGAATACTCTGTGCCAGAGTGATTCAAGATCAGGAGCAGACATCTCGTTTCCTGCAGGTGTTTCATTATCAACATCTGGAACTGTTTCCGCTGATACAAATGCCGGAACTTCTTTTTTTGTTTCAGGCTGAGTCACTATATTCCGAGGCTCACGTTTTACTTCTTCTCTCGGACGAGTCTTCGGAGCAACAAAACCTGATCCCTTTTCCGACAGTTTTACAATGCAAAGTTCAAGAAGAACTCTCGGCTGAGTAGACCACTTGGCATCAGATGCTGTTTTTGAAATTTCGAGTATTGCCTCATTTATTTCTCCAAGATCAAGCTTTTCGGCCTGTTCCTTAAGCCTCATTGTGTTTTCGGTTGACATATTAAGTATATCTTCCGGGCTCTTTACAAACTTGGAAATAAGAAGGCCTCTGTAATGTGCAAGCCAGTCTTTCATAAACTGACGCACGTCTTTTCCGTCTGCCAGAATTTCTGATAAAAGGAGAAGTGCCTCTGCTGTTTTTCCCGAAGTCGTATATTCAGTCATTTCAACAAAGACTTCGATTCCTGAAGTTCCGAGAAAATCAAGTACATCTTCCCTTGTAACTTCTGACTGCCCTGATGAAATGCATTGATCAAGAATACTGAGGCCGTCACGCACGGATCCGTCTGCATTTGCCGCAATAAGTCTAAGTGCTCCTTCTGTAACATTTATTCCTCTGTCAGCACAGATTCCTGTCATTCCGGATACGAGAGTATTTTCAGGGACTCTTCTGAAATCAAGTCTCATGCATCTCGAAAGAATAGTTGCCGGAAGTTTCTGCGGTTCTGTCGTAGCGAGAATGAAGACTACGTTTTCAGGCGGTTCCTCAAGTGTCTTGAGAAGAGCATTGAACGCACCTGTTGAAAGCATATGAACTTCGTCGATTATATAAATCTTCTTTCTTCCTACCACAGGCGGATACTTCACACTTTCACGAAGTTCACGTATATTGTCAACGCCGTTGTTAGATGCAGCGTCAAGCTCGATAACGTCCATGAAGTTTCCGTCCTTTATCGCTCTGCAGTTATCGCATGTCCCGCAAGGTCTGTCTCCATCCGAAAGGCAGTTTAGTCCTTTCGCAAGTATTCTCGCAGTAGTAGTCTTCCCTGTTCCGCGAGTACCGCAGAAAAGATAAGCATGGCTGACTGAATCAGTTGCTATCTGGTTTTTCAGTATTCTGATTATATGTTCCTGACCCAGAATCTCATCAAATGTTTCCGGGCGGTATGCTCTGTAAAGTGCCTGGTACATATTTTTCTCCTGTTAATCTTGCGCATTTGTGCGCTGCTATCCCTTTACCCTATAAAAAAGCTGCCCTTTGTCAGCCCCGTGCGTTCGCTGGCGTGCCATGTGCGCACATGAGTACTTAACCGCTTATTGCTGCTTCCTTCCGGACCTGACAAGGTTCACGGAGTCTCATTGCGCGACACGCCAGCGAGCGCACGGAGCTGACAAAAGGCAACTCACTAATTTATTATATTGATTTTTGCCTCTTTAGTCAATGGGTTTACCGATTTATAAGAAAGCATTTTTCATATATGATTATAAGAAAACAGACTTCACGAGGAAGTCTGTTTTAATTATTCCTGATTATTAGCTGAGAGTCTTTGCTCCGTCGATAACGAGAGTATGTCCGTTTACATAGCTTGCATCATCTGAAAGGAGGTAGCAAGCACCTGCTGCGATTTCTTCAGGCTTTCCAGGACGCTTCATTGAGCCGTTTCTTAAAGTTTCCTTTGTTACCTGAATTCCTGCTGCTGCATATGAAGTGATTGCACGATCGAGCATTGGTGTGTCAATCCATCCTGGTGCGATAGCATTGATACGAACACCATTTGCACCGTTTTCAGTAGCTAAGCACTTTGAAATTGAGATAACTGCAGCCTTTGATGCAGCGTAGTCAGCTTCTCCGTCGTATCCCATCATACCGTCGATTGATGCGATGTTTACGATTGAACCGTAACCCTGCTTCTGCATGATTGGAAGTGTTTCATGACAGAAGATGTATGTTCCCCAGAAGTTAACCTCGAAAATCTTTCTTGACTGTTCGAGAGGGAGATTTTCCATATGTGCGCCGATAGCACCGATTCCTGCAGCATTTGCAAGAAGGTCAATTCTTCCGAACTTATCCATAGTGTCTTTGATTACGCGCTTGATATCGTCTTCGCAAGCTACGTCGCCAACCATAGGAACTACAGTTCCTTCTGTAGATGCAGCAGTTTCTTCAAGCTTTTCAAGTCTTCTTCCCATTACAACAACAGTTGCACCTTCATCAGCAAGCTGCTTTGCGATAGCTGCTCCGATACCAGTACCTCCACCTGTTACGATAGCGATTTTTCCTTCGAATCTTTCTTTTTTCATTATTCAGCTCTCCTTTTCCCTAGAGTTAATATTTTCTTCATTATCTCTTGGTGCACAAGATATGTCAAGGCGAAAAAAAAAGCAACTCCGCTATAGAGCATTGCGGAGTCACATTTTTCTATTTTTGTATCGTTTTTAATTATTCATACTGACTGAGTGCGTCTTTTGCTGAAGCAACAAATCTGTCGACTACACTCTGCGGACTTATGATTTTCACCTGCTTACCGAAATTCATGAACCATGTAAGGAAAAGTGGGCTGACATACACTTTTACAATTATATCAAAATGCTCATCGTCTGCTTTGTGCATCATCACGTCTTCGCCGAAACGGTCAATCATAACACCGGCAAGAGTATTTTCACAACGAATTGTAACTGTTTCTTCTTCACCGCGATACATTCCGAATGTCTTCTTCGAGTATATACCCATATCGAAGTTCCTGAACTTGTCAGCGCCTTCTCGTCTTTCTTCAAGAACTCTTATCCTCGTCATCTTGTCAACACGATAATGACGCACGTCACCCTCTTCAGAATTGAAGGCAACAAGATAGTAATTCTCATCATCCCACATCAGTGCAAACGGGCTGACAACATAATTCTTACCATCATGTCTGAGGGTCTTCTTCTTGTCAGGCGTCCAGTCAAAATACTGGAATGTAATCTGTCTGTTGTTTGAAATCGCGTCGTGAATATAGTCTACTGTATAGTATATGCTTTCATTCATCGTCTTTATACGATTTGAAACATGGACCTGGCGCTGAAGTTTGTGTGCTTCGTGAACGCTTACCAGATTTTCAAGTTTCTTAATAAGTGAAGCACTCTTTCTTGCCGTAATGAACTTCGATGACTGAACGGCATCCACGAGAAGTTTCAGTTCCGGAAGTTCAAATTCACGCGAGGCAATATAATACTGCGTATTCTTCTCACGTTTCATTTCAAGATCAACTCCGAATTCCCGAAGCATCTCAAAATCATCATAAAGGCTCTTTCTCTCCGCCTGCACATCGTAGCGACCAAGTTCAGTTATGATTTCGCTTATTGTGAGACCATGTTCCTCATCAGTTTTTTCCTGAAGAATCTTATACAGATATAAGAGTTTCAATTTCTGGTTTCTGGACTTTGCCATCTTATTCCCTTCCTACAACCTTGTACAGTTCGTCAGCATACGGCGGATCGATTATTTCCTCATGTCCGTCAGCATACTTTGCCATTACTTCAGTACCTTCTTCAGTAACTACTCCGATTTTTGTGAATCTGATATTTTTCTCTGCCATACGCTTTTCCATCTCTTCAGCATTTTCAGGAGTCACTACCATAAGCATGCATCCGCTTGAAATAAGTCTCAGACAGTTAATATCAAATCTGTCACATACTTTCCTTGTAATATCAAGCACAGGGATACTATCGATATATACTTCAGCACCAGTGCCTGAAACATGACACATTTCCCATACAGCACCGAGAATACCACCTTCAGTAATATCATGCATTCCGGAAGTTCCGATTTCTCCGCCAATGAGTCCTTCAGGAATAACGCTTACAAGATCAAGAAGATTCCTTGCCTCTTCAACTTCAGAAGGAGTCATCACCTCAAGAAGTTCCTTTTCAAAATCGCAGGCAATAATTCCTGTTCCTTCTATTCCTGCAGTCTTTGTCATATAAATAAAGTCGCCCGGTTTCATATCTTTTGCACTCGCAGACGCACCGCGTACAGCTCTTCCTATCGCAGTTGATACTATTATCGGTTTTGCCGCAGCCGGTGTAACTTCTGTGTGGCCGCCTATGATTTCGACATTGCAGAGCTCTGCAGCCTTTGCAGCATCTGCCATGATTCTTTCTACGTCAGAAGCAGTAGTTCCTACAGGAAGCATTACTGCAAGCAGAATACCGAGAGGCTCAATTCCGTTTGATGCAACATCATTACATGAAATGTGAATTGAAAGTCTTCCTATATCGGATACAGCTGCAGTTATCGGGTCAGTCGAAACTACACATTCGTACTGTCCGAAGTCGATAGCAGCGCAGTCTTCTCCGATTCCGGGTCTTGTAATTATTTCATCGCGTCTGAATGTTATTTTATTGAAAACTATTTCTTTCAAAACTTCACTGTCGAGTTTTCCGACAGGCAGTACAAAATCTTTCATCATTATTCGCCTTCTTTCAGTATTTCTTTAAGGAACTGTTCTTCTGTTATAATAGGAACTCCGAGTTCCTTTGCTGTTTTGTTTTTTGATGAGTTCGATGTGATATCGTTATTTATAAGGTAGTCCGTCTTTTTTGATACCGAGCCGCTCACCTTTCCTCCGGCATTCTCAATAATTTCTTTGAGTTCATTACGGTTGCCGAAATGTTCAAGTGAACCTGTAATAACAAAAGTTTTTCCAGCGATGTCACTGTTTGTATCTGACGGAGCTTCTTTCTTTTCTATCACAAGCTCTGTAAATACAGCGTCTGCAATTTTCCTCTTCTTTTCATTGTCGAAGAATGCTCTGTACCCTTCAGCCATGATACTTCCGATACCGTCTATTCCTGTAAGTTCTTCAAAAGAAATATTCTTTACAGTTTCCCAGTCATCTCCGCATGCCCTTGAAATAAGTCTGGCATTTGCAACTCCTATGCCGGGGATTCCGAGACTGTATATAAACCTGGACATCGTTGTCTCTCTCGCTTTATTGATGGAAGCTACAAGATTATCAAATGACTTCCGGCCGAAACCTTCCATACTTACAATAACATCCCAATACTGCTCAATATGGAAAAGATCCGCAAACTCCGAAATGATTCCTTTTGATATAAACTTTTCAATCGTAGCCTCTGACAAACCGTCGATGTTAAGTGCATCTCTTGAAACAAAAAGCGAAAAACTCTTTATCTGTTTTGCCGGACAATCTTCGTTCGGGCAGAAGAGTGTTTCAACACCATTTTCATTTTTTATAATCGTATGACTTCCGCACACAGGACATGTGTCCGGTACTGTTACTGTTCCGCTACACGTTTTGTTTTCGGCAATCTGCGGAATAATCATATTGGCCTTGTATACCGAGATTGTGTCACCAATACCGAGTTTCAGTTCTTTCACAATGCTGATATTGTGAACCGACGCTCTAGAAACTGTACTTCCCTCAATATCTACCGGATCAAATATTGCAACAGGATTTATGAGGCCTGTTCTTGAAGCGCTCCATTCTATTTCACGCAGGATTGTGTCTGCAATTTCATCCTGCCATTTGAATGCAATCGAATCTCTCGGGAATTTTGATGTGTTTCCAAGACTCTGTCCATATGCTATATCATCATAAGAAAGTACGAGTCCATCTGATGGGTAATCGCTTTTTGAAACATTTTCAGCAAACCATTCGATTGCAGAAAGAATATCAGTCTTTCCGATGTTCAGGAGACTCGGTTCAGCGCACACTTCGAAATATTCTACAACGTCGAACCCCTGACTCTTGAGCCACTCCATCTGATTCTTTCTTGAATTACCAAAGTCAACACCTTCTGCGCTAACGAGAGAGAATGCCATGAAGTTTACATGTCTCTCCGCTGTGATTTTTGTGTTCAGCTGGCGCACGCTACCGCTGCATAGATTTCTTGGATTTTTGTATTTTGAATCAGCATCATCTATTTCAGCATTGATTCTTTCAAAATCCGAATACTTTATAACAGCTTCGCCTCTTAAAGTAAGACTGCCTTTGTAAGGAATCGCAAGTGGAACGTTATCAAATACCTTTGCATTTGCAGTGACTACTTCACCGATTTCTCCGTTACCACGAGTTACAGCCTTGGCTAGTTCACCGTTTTCATATGTGAGAACTATCGTGAGGCCATCGAGCTTCCATGAAAGAATTCCGTCCTTGTCTGAAAGCCACGCTTTTAATGCTTCTCTGTCTTTTGTTTTGTCAAGCGAAAGCATGCGACCTGGATGTGCTTCCTTCGGAAGATCGCTCAGGACTTCATATCCTACATTTACTGTAGGGCTTCCTGCGAGTACAATCCCCGTTTCCTTTTCAAGAAGTACGAGCTCATCATAAAGTTTGTCGTATTCATAATTTGTAATTATTTCGCGAGCCTCCTGGTAATATGCCTTCGAGGCTTCATTCAGAATTTTTACAAGTTCTCTTATTCTTGCGCTTTTATCCATTTTCTTTCCCCTTTATCGTAAATTAACGATAAACAATATTTACGAAGAATCGACCTTTATAATTTCTTGAGAGGTGCGATATCTTTTGCAAGTTTCTTAAGACCTGCCGAATCAAACATTACAGAAACTATTTTGGCATCACACTCTACAACCATACCTTCGCCAAACTTCGCGTGTTTTACTCTGTCTCCAGGATTAAGATCCGAGCTTACTTCAGCAACACTCTTCTTGATCTCCTGCTTAGCATACTTCAGACTATCAAAAGGTTTAACAGGCGCTGCTTCGCTGAAGCCATCAATTCTGTCACCGCGACCATCGCCAAAAGTACTTCTCTTTCCTTCATAGATAGCATCTCCCGCAATAAGCTTTTTATCAACTTCTCTGAGGAACTGCGATTCTCTCGTATAGTCAGTACGTCCGTACATAGTTCTCATAGCAGCACTTGTGAGGTAAAGCTTTTCTTTTGCACGAGTCATGCCTACATAGCAGAGTCTTCTTTCTTCTTCGACTCCGTCAGGTCTTTCGAGTGCACGCCATCCAGGGAAGAGTCCGTCTTCAAGACCCGGAAGGAATACTACAGGGAACTCAAGTCCCTTGGCACTATGCATAGTCATGAGCACTACTGCGTTTTCGTCAGGATTATGATTGTCGACTTCCGCAAGGAGCGCGATTCTTTCCATGAAATCAGCAAGCGTCAGATTCGGGTCATCCTTTTCATATTCCTGAATTACAGTCTTGAATTCGAGTATATTTTCGATTCTTGACTCTGCTTCAACAGTATTTGCGTCTTCAAGTGCCTTTAAATAACCTGTCTTTACAAGCACACCGTCATATATGTCCGAAACCCTGAGGTTTTCTTTTTCATCGCTGTATTCTTTGAGCGCCTTCACCATTTCGCCGACACTCTTTACAGCCTTTGCCGGAAGTGAGTTGAGGATTTCCTCGTCACAAAGTGTTTCAAAAAGGCTTTCACCTCTGACTCCGGCAAGAGTTCTGAGTTTTTCAACAGTCTTATCGCCTATACCACGCTTTGGTTCGTTGATAATTCTTACGAGCGAAAGATCGTCAGCACTGTTCTGCACAAGTCTCATGTATGCCATGATATCCTTGATTTCCTTACGGTCATAATATCTGAGCCCGCCGAGAACTCTGTAAGGAATATCTGCTCTTGAAAAAGCATCTTCAAATACTCGTGACTGGGCATTTGTTCTGTAGAGAACTGCAAAATCGCTGTAGCTGAGTCCGTTGTGTCCTTCGAGATGATAAATCTCCTGAGCTATGAATCTTGCTTCTTCCTTTTCATCATCAGCTCTTCTGTAGATAATCTTCTCGCCCGCATCCTTAACAGTCCAGAGTTTCTTCTGTTTTCTTCCCCTGTTGTGCTCAATTACCGAGTGAGCCGCATCGAGAATATTTCCGTATGAACGGTAATTCTGCTCAAGCTTTATAACCTTTGTGTTCCTGAAATCTCTTTCAAAATCGAGAATATTTCTTATATCAGCGCCACGCCATTCGTAAATACACTGATCGTCGTCTCCTACAACACAGATATTCTGGTGAGCCTCTGCAAGAAGCGCTACAAACTTATACTGGATGTAGTTCGTATCCTGATATTCATCGACCATTATGTATTTGAAACGATTCTGGTATTTAAGAAGCACATCTTCGTTCTGCTCGAAAAGTTTCACTGCATTGAGAAGAAGATCGTCAAAATCCATTGCGTTGTTCTTCTTAAGTTCAGCTGCGTATGCCTTGTACACCTGGTAAATGATTTTTGTTCTGAAATCTTCACCATATGCCGCAATATATTCTTCCGGCGACTGACCCTTATTCTTGCAATCACTTATAATTGAAAGAAGATAAGCCGGTGTGTATTTCTTTTCATCGATGTTCTGTGCCTTTAAAATATTCTTTACTATTGTCTTCTGGTCCTGCGGATCGTAAACGACAAAGTCATTCTTGTATCCGAGTCTTTCGGCATTCACCCTGAGGATTCTCAAGCATGCCGAATGGAATGTCTGGATCCACATTGATGAAATATCAGGCTTCAGTATGCCGTTTCCCGAGATTTCTTCCATAAGAGTTTCAACTCTCTCGCGCATTTCACGCGCTGCCTTGTTTGTAAAAGTAACTGCAAGAATATTGTACGGACTCACACCTTCTTCAATAAGGTGTGCAATACGACATGTCATAGTGCTTGTCTTTCCGCTTCCTGCACCTGCAAGTATAAGAAGAGGACCCTCCTTGTGGAGCGCCGCTTCTCTCTGCTTATCATTCAGTCTTTCCAAATAACCCTTTGCTTCGTTCATTATATCTTCCCTTTTCTATTACAAGCTTCGCTTAGCGAAGCGTTTTCGCTAAAAATGACTGTTACAATTATCGTACACTATTATATCACACAGCATGCCTCTGTGCGACAACCAAATCGCACTTAAATTAATATAACCAAGGCTAAATAAAAAAAGCACCCTGCATATAATCTGCAAGGTGCCAATTATTCGTATAAGATTATGTCCTGTGTCGTAATTTATAAAAACGCTCTCATGAGTGCCGATTCGCATCCGTTATGGAACTGCGGACAAGACTGACAGTCCGAAACTATAGGAGCATCTGCCGGATCCATAAGTTCAAATCCCCATTTCTTATAGAATTCAGGAATCTTACCAGTAAGCCAGATTTCTTTTGCACCGCAAGCTCTTGCTTCATCAAGCGCTGCTTCTACGACAAGTCTTCCATACTGCTTGCCTCTGTACTTTTCATCTACTGCAATGTATCTCAGCATATAGCTTCCATTACTGATTTCTACTCCGCTTGTTCCAACGAGTTCTTCCGTTTCAGGGTCAACAAGTTCAAAAAGTGTAACGAGGCCTTCACCTGCTTCATCATCTTCATGAACTTCAAGTCCTGATTTCATAAGAAGCGGTATCATTTTTTTGAAATCCATTGTTCTTCTTAAAACCAAATCTGCCATAACTATCCCTCCGTTCTATATTCTTACATACAATATAACACAAAACTTAAAAAAAAGCAGTCTGCATTTCTGCAGACTGCCATATTTTTGAACGATGAATTTTTTGTTCGTAGCGCGAAAAGCAAGATGTGAGGAGCGGAGCGTACTTGACGTACGTGAGCACCGAACATCGCCGCTTGACAAAGCTACGGGGAAAAAAGACGAGTTCAATTATTCGATGATACCTGATACAACGCCTGAACCTACTGTTCTTCCACCTTCTCTGATCGCGAATCTGAGTCCTTCTTCGATTGCGATTGGTGTGATGAGGTTGATTGTCATTGTGATGTTATCTC
>SVCW01000029.1 GCA_015058155.1 Clostridiales bacterium
TGCAGGCTTCTTGTTTCCGTTTCTTTCAGGTCTTTCTTTCTTTTCAGGCTTTCTTTCCTGCTTGGCAACCGGTGCCGGAGCAGGTTCTGGAGCAGGCTCAGGCTTCTTGAGTTCAACTCTTACCTTCGCGAGCTTTGAACCGATACCGAAGAAACCCTTTGTAGGCTGTTCAAGTACTGTTACTTCTACTTCGTCTCTTGAAACCTTAAGGTCAGCAAGAGCAAGCTCTACAGCTTCATCGATACTAGTTCCCCACTTTTCTGAAAAATCCATATTTATATGTCCCCCAAAATTCGGTTTACCAGTTTTCTATTCTTACTTTTTCTTTACTCTTGCATTCTTTGCAGCCATCTTTCTTCTGAGCTGCTGAGTTCTTAAGTTGATTACCATCTGGAATAATGTATTAAAGAACCAGTAGATTGTAACGCCGGCAGGGAATGATCTACCCATATACACGATCATTACAGGGAATAAGTACTGCATAATCTTCTGTGACGGCATTTCAGCACCAGCTGCTGACTGCTTTGATGTCTGCCAGAATGATAAGAATGTTGTAATGCCGGCTGCAATTGGAAGAATCCAGAGATCCGGCTGTGATAAGTCACCTATCCAAAGGAAATTTTCATGTACGGCAAGAAGCATTTCCTGGCTTCCACCCATGTACTGGATAGGATTTCTGAGGAGTGCAAAAAGCGGGAAGATAATCATCATCTGGATAGTCATTGGAAGACATCCGCCCATAGGATTATATCCTTCTTTTTCATAAAGCTCCATTAACTTTTCATTCTGCTTTTCCTTGTCATCCTTGTATCTCTGCTGAATTTCCATTACCTTAGGCTGGATTTCAGACATCTGAGCAGTTGACTTGATCTGTCTTGTATAAAGTGGATACATACAGATCTTAGCAATGAGTGTAAAGATAATGATAGCAACTCCGTAGCTACCTACTACATCGTAAATAGCCTTCAAAAGCATACCTAAAGGTCTTGCTAAGAGTCCCATAATTTTTTCCTCCGCTATTTTAAAGGATCATAACCACCGGGATGACCGGGATGACACTTTAAAATTCTTTTAATTCCTAAGTAGCTTCCCTTAAATACTCCGTATTTTTCCAGCGCCTGGATAAAATATGCAGAGCAAGTAGGACGAAAGCGGCACGTTGCCGGAAAAAGTGGAGATATGAATTTCTGATATCCTCTTATTAAAAGTATCATTAATTTCTTAATCATTTTTTTCCTCCGGATCTACGTATAAACCGGCTTTCCTGATTGCGGCTTCAATTGATTTTTTCACATCCGCACATTTCGATTTTGTAATTGTGTTACGGGCAATAAATATGTAATCGTACCCGTTTTGAAAATGTCCGTCGAGCTGGCGCACGCTCTCTTTCATAAGACGTCTTGCCCTGTTACGAACAACAGCTTTTCCAACTTTTTTAGAAGCCAGAAAAGCTTTTCTGTCATAACCGAGATTATTCTTCTTATAAAAAAGGACAATGTACCTTTCTCCTACAGACTTTCCCTTGTTGTAGATTGCAGAAAAATCGCTCTTTCTGCGGAGCACGTTCTTTTTGAGCATAACGAATATCCTTTCATATCGCTGCCTTAATAATTAAGTACAGACAAACTGCAAAGGACCGCTAAACAACAAAAAGACCACTTTATGCGGCCTCTATGCTGATAACTTCTTTCTTCCCTTTGCTCTTCTTCTTCTTAAAACGTTTCTGCCGTTAGCAGTGCTCATTCTCTTTCTGAAGCCGTGTTCTTTGCTTCTCTGTCTCTTCTTTGGCTGATAAGTCATTTTCATAGGAACTACACCTCCCTTGTTTAAAACTATTAAATTTTATATGAAGTGTAATCTGAATTTCAATTACACTCGTACACATGCCCTATTATTATACAAATTACAGGCACAAAAGTCAACCTAAAAACATCTATTTTTATAAAGAGAAATAGCACCATTTCAAGGGTTTACAAGATGTTGTGGCATATGTTTATATTTTGCACAACTTTATCCACAAGTAGTGGATAACTTAGGTAAAATTTTATTTTTCAAAGCTTTTTAATTAGTACTTGCCTGTGGATAACTTTGTGAGTTATTATATATTTGTAGTATAAAACAAAGGAATTTTACAATGACAAAATTAAGAGAAAAATGGAAAGATGTTCTTGCTCTTCTCGAACCTGAAATCACAGAAATTGCCTATGAAACATGGTTTGAGCCGATAGTTATAAAGAATGTCGACGAAACTGAAAAAATAATAAACCTGACTATAGATAACGAGCTTGCACTGAGTCTTATTAATGACAGATACAGAACTGTCTTTACAAATGTCATCAAGCGTGTATATGGTGAAGGATACAACTTTTCCATCAAATATGAAGTTAAAGAAAAGCCGATTCCAAACAATCAGGAAGAAAAACCCGGACTTATCGGTGAATTCTATCTTAACCCAAGATACAACTTCAAGAATTTCATAGTCGGAAAGAATAATGAATTTGCCCACGCCGCAGCAGTCGCAGTAGCTGAATCACCTTCAAAAGCCTATAATCCTCTCTTCCTTTATGGAGGTTCAGGTCTTGGAAAGACTCATCTCATGCATGCTATCGGTCATCATATTCTTAAAAACAATGACGATGTAAAAGTACTCTATGTTTCATCGGAAACATTTGTAAATGATATGGTTAAGGCACTTCGTAAGAATGAACTCAGAAATGAAAACAACATGAGTGAATTCCGTACGAAATACAGAGAGATAGACGTTCTTCTCATCGACGACATCCAGTTCCTTGAAGGAAAAGATGCCATCCAGGAAGAATTTTTCAACACTTTCAATACTCTCTATTCTCTTAACAAGCAGATTATTATATCATCAGACAGATCACCTACTCAGCTTACAAAAATGGACGAAAGACTTCGCTCACGTTTTCAGTGGAATCTCGTTGCTGATATATCAGCTCCTGAATTTCAGACAAGAGCAGCTATCCTCTTAAATAATGCTGAAAATGAAGGTATCGATATTACCGATGATGTAAAAGATGTTATAAATATCATATCCGAAAAGATTCAGGAAAACGTAAGAGAACTTGAAGGAGCATTTACAAGAATCATTTCTTTTGCAAAGCTCATGAACAAAGAAATCAATCTTTCTTTTGCAAAGGAAGTACTTAAAGATATTTTCTCAGGTGCTGATTTCAACATAAATGCTGAAACTATAAAGAAAAAAGTAAGTAAACATTTCAATATCAAGGTTGCTGACATGGAATCATCAAACAGATCAAGACAGTTTGCTTTTCCTCGTCAGATTGCTATGTATCTTTGCAGAGAACTTACTGATCTTTCGCTTCCTAAAATAGGTGAAGCATTCGGAGGACGTGATCACAGCACAGTTTTACACGCTTACGAAAAAATCAGCAAAGAAGTTTCTACAAACGAATCATTGAAGGATGTAGTAGATAATTTGAAGAAAGATATACAGGGTTAGTTTTAAACAAAGGTGTTGGTAAATAAAACAAATTATTAACAGAGTTATCAACCGGATAATTCCACTTATTTCAATATATCAACATACTTATCCACTTATCCACAGCCCCTACTACTATTACTACGAAGTTAATATATAAAATAATAAAGGATTTGCCTTCGGCTTTTTAATCAAAGGAGTAATTTTATGAAATTCACATGTAATCAGCAGACGCTTTCAAAAGCATTAAATATAGTATCAAAAGCAGTATCATCAAGAACTACAATTCCTATCTTAAAAGGAATCCTTATTGAAGCAAAAGATAATGGTACTGTAAGATTTGCAGCATCAGATCTCGATTTAAGTATTGAAAAGATTGTAGAAGCTGAAGTTTACAGCGAAGGTTCAATCGTTGTTTCAGCAAAACTTTTTGGAGACATCATAAGAAAACTTCCAAACAGCAATATCAATATTGAAGTAAGAGACGGAAATATCGTTTATATAAACAGCCTTAATTCAGAATTCAATGTAATGGGTATTTCACCAGATGAATTTCCATCATTTGGTGAAACTGAAGAAGATGCAGAATCCGTTATCTTTGATAAGGAAAGTTTCAAGGAAATGGTAAGAAAGACTGCATTTTCAGCAAGTATAGATGAAGCTAAGGGAGTTATTACAGGCGTTCTCATCGAGCTTGAAGAAGATAAGACAAATATGGTAGCTCTTGATGGTTTCAGAATGGCTATTACAAGAGAAGAAACCAAGAATGCTGATAAGAAAAAGATCATTATAGCTGCAAAAATAATTAATGAACTTTCAAAAATTATTTCAGACAGCGACGAAGAAGGAAATCTTGAAATTGTTGTTGGTAAGAAAAAGGCTGCAGCAATTCTTCCTGGAACAAAGGTTGTTATGAGACTTCTTGAAGGAGAATTCATAAAATACAGAGATATTATTCCTAAGGAAAGCAAAATAAAGGTTACTGTAAACAGAGCTGAACTTCTTAACAGTATTGAAAGAGCTTCACTTCTTGCAAAGGAAGGAAAGAATAATCTTGTGAGAATCAAGCTCGAAGATGATAGTCTTATCATCAGTTCACGTTCAGAGGAAGGTAATGTAAGGGAAGAAATCGGAATCAAGAAGGATGGAGATAATCTTGAAATCGGTTTCAATTCAAAGTATTTACAGGATGTTATCAAGGTTATTGATGATGAAGAAATCCTCATGGAGTTCAACTCAAACGTAAATCCTTGTCTTGTACGTCCGGTTGAAGGTTCGAATTACGAGTATCTTATTCTCCCTGTTCGTATTACAAGTAACTTTTAATATAAAAACAAAATAAATACTCACTAATTCACGAATTTACACTTTATTAAATTTTAATCGCAGACTTTGGATGCTCGAAGAACTCACTGCTCGGATTGGATATCCTCGCGACGTTCAAACAAACTTCTCGCGGCGGCGCTTACCGCCTTACCAAAGTCTTTGCTCTTAAAATTTGAAAGTGTAAAAATTCGTTCAAATAGTTCGTCTGTATTTTATTTTTATTTAAAAATCATGATAATAAAGAATCTTGAATTAAAAGACTTTCGTAATTACGAAAGTCTTAATTTAAAATTTCATAATAAGGTGAATATTTTCCTCGGTGATAATGCTCAGGGGAAGACGAATATTCTTGAGGCAATTTATATTTCTTCACTAGGTAAGAGTTTTCGTACGAGAGATGATTCTGATATGATTCGTTTCGGTAGTGAGTTTGCCAAGGTAAGAGTTGATGCCGAGAAGGATGATGAGGATATTTGTGTAGAACTTATTTTTACTGATAAAGGTAAGGGTGTAAAAGTTGATGGTGTTAAGATTCGTCGTACTGCTGAGCTTCTTGAGAATATTTATGCTGTAGTTTTTTCACCTGAAGATCTTAAGATAGTAAAGGAAGATCCGGAAAGACGTCGTAAATTCATTGATACTGAGATAAGCAGAATTTCGGCAGCGTATTTTTCGCGTCTTTCAGATTATAAGAGAATTATAAAGCAAAGAAATGCTTTTCTTAAAGACAGCAAGTTTACAAATGGCAGATGTGATGTTGCGATTCTTGATATCTGGGATGAACAGCTTGCCGGTTATGGTGCTGAAGTAATTTTAAGAAGAAATGAGTTTATTAAAAAGCTTAACGTTATAAGTAAAAAATTACACAGCGGTATAACTGGCGGCAAGGAAGATATTGAAATCGTTTATGAACCAAATGTAGAAGTGTGCGATAATTTAAATGAGCAGCGTGAATTATTTAAAAAATCGCTCGCCGCTTCGCGGCAAAAGGACCTTGCAAGCGGCACTACAGGCATTGGTCCTCACCGTGATGATATAGCAATTTTAGTAAACGGGATAGATATCAGAAAGTTCGGGTCCCAGGGGCAGCAGAGAACTTCCGCTCTTTCACTTAAACTTGCCGAACTCAGACTCATAAAAGAAGAAACAGGCGAAAATGCCATATTGTTATTAGACGATGTAATGAGTGAACTTGATGCCAGCCGTCAGAATTTCCTTGTGAATTCGCTTGGTGATGTGCAGCTTTTTATAACAACGACAGATCTTGGTGATGATGTAAAAGCCGCTCTTCCGGAGGGTAAGACATTCTATGTAAACAGCGGTACTGCTTTGGAAAAATAGTTTATAGAAGATAGTGAAGGGATAACAATTAGTTAGTTTTTAGTAAGCTAACTTACGTAGAAATGTAAATGCTTACACTGTCACGACCGCCGTTTTCAGGGTTTCACCCTATGACCTGGTTGAGCAAGCTCAATCGTTGCGCTCGAAGGTTTCTACAAAATATGTAATCAAGTACAATGAAAGAAGATTTAAAAAACCTCACATATTATGTCTACAAACACACTTTCCCAAACGGAAAAGTTTATATAGGAATTACGAAAAAGAATCCTGAAAAGAGATGGCAAAGAGGTTATGGATACATAACACAAAAGCCAATGTGGGATGCTATTTTAGAATTCGGTTGGGATAATATAAAACATGAAATACTTTACGAAGGTCTTTCAGAAGAAGAAGCTCGTAAGAAAGAACATTTCCTAATAGCTAGAAATAAATCTGTGTATGGGCAAAATGGTTATAACAGTACAACCGGTGGTTTTGAATCTCGAACAGTATATGATATTAGATTCGAAATGCCTATTTTAAAGCTTAATCAGGAGGGAAAGATTGTAGAAAAATACGATAGGCTTGAGGATGCCGCAAAAGAACTTAGTTTATCTCCAATTAAGCTTCTTGATGTTTGTATAAACAATGGTGAAAGGAAGAAGCTTTTAAGAGGTAGCCATCCAGTAGATATGTTAGATCGTTTACCCGAAAAAGAAATTAATGAGTTATATTTCATAAACGGTTTTATGTGGGAATATGAAGAAAGAATAGTTCAATATTCTATGAATGGCGAGTTTGTAGCAGAATATCATAACTCTAACGAAGCGACCAGAGCAACGGGAATCAAGAATATTTATAGGTGTTGTAATGGAAGAGTAGACACCCCAAGTGCGGGTGGATATGTGTGGCGGTATGTAGCGCATTCGTTTGATCGTTTTCCCGTAGGAAACATTGATAAGAAGAAAAAACTATAAAAGGGTAAAATGCTTATCCATTCAGAGAGAATTGAAGCTCTCTTTTTCGATTTAAGCGATTTTTCCATTAAGTATAATAGTCTTTAATAAAAAGTTGTTTTATAAGTTGTTTAAGGTTTTAAATGAGAATTAAGCAAAATTGAGAAATGAGAGATAAAATAATAAGAATTAATTGGAATAAAGCTTGTTTGCTTGATGAAGCAATCGCAAGCGAACTATCAAATACACAGGGTTTATATTACATATCTCGAGTTTTCGGGAACAAGGAAACAAGTCTATATCTAGGAATTGCAACGAAAAACAACACCATACGTCACAGGCTAATTGGACATAGAGATTCGTGGCTGAGAAGGTATCGTGGGAAGATTTATATTCGTATAGGGCACGTTATATATCCCATAAAGCCTGATTCATCCATCATAGATCATGCCGAAAGTGCTATCCTTTATGAGCAGAGTGCTGTGTTTTATAAAAACACAAGTAAAACGAAAAGTTACTCATACAAAGACTTGTACAGAATCGAAAACGAGGGAGATATTTTTGAACTGAAGCCAATAATCAGAATGCATGACCAAGAATAAAAAGCATTACAATTTCAAGGGTTTGGCGAAAAAGCGAGGCCCTGTTTTTCGTTTTAAGCGATTTTTTTCTTATATTAAGAAAAATAAAGCTGAAAACCGCAGTATTAAATTAACTCAATTTTTCTTGAATAAATACCATAATGATGGTATAATAATGGTATAGTTTAGATTTTAAGAAAGGAGTTTCTTATGCGGATCATTCCTATAAAAGAATTGAAAAACACGGCTGAAATTTCCGAGATGTGCCGTGTATCTAATGAACCGATATATATTACTAAAAACGGGTATGGCGATATGGTTATCATGAATATCGAAGTGTACAACCAGATTAAAACCTTTAATGAAATTTACAAGAATATTGAGATTTCAGAAAAGCAAATTGCAGAAGGTCGAGTTAAAGATGCTATGGAGTCATTAAACAGTTTAAGGAGCAAATATGATTTATAAGTTAGTTGTTACTGAAAGAGCTGAAGAACTTCTTGATAATCTGCTCTTATATCTTGCAGTCAACCTAAAAAACAAAAGTGCTGCTGCTCATCTCTTAGATGGGATAGAAAGTATCTATTTGCGCCTACAGGAAAATCCGTTACAGTTCCCTTTTTCGCAAGATCCTGTACTATTAAGTAAAGGATATCACGTTGCTATAGTGCCAGAAATGAGCTATATTGTGATATTCAGCATAAGCGAAGATATCGTTAATGTTGTTGGTTTCTTCCATTCTCTTGAAGATTATGGCAATAAAATTTAATATGAAGTTAAGAACCCCAAAGCTATCTGAGGTTCTTTTTATGAAGGAGTACAGAATATGAATAGTTTTAAGGGTTTTACTTTTATTGATCGTATTGAAGAAATCGAAAAAAATATAGAAGATAAGAGATGGCAGTCAGCGCTTGCTCTTTCGCTTACTCTTCCCGATATCTTAGGCGGGATTGCTTTTCCTGAACTTGTAAAAAGATATAAAGACGGGAAGGTAAAGATGGACGGAAGAAATAATCCTACTCGAGATGTCGGCGCCCAGTATATGAAGTGGTTTGATGAATATGCTGCAGATTTCTTCAAGGCAAACGAAAGTGATAAATGGCCGTATATCTGCGGAAGAAGATGTTATCAGCTGAGATGTGAATTCCTTCATCAGAACAAAGGCTTCCATAATGAAGATGTTACGATTGATACACATTTTCACCTGGGATTGAACTGCGGAACATCTCTTTGTAATCTTGATGATGGTTCAAGTGACGGAGATATTTTTCATATAAGAATAGATATCGAGCAGTTCTGTATAAGAATGTGCAGAGCAGCTCGCGCATATTATGAGAATTTCCACGAACAGAAAGAATTTGATCTTTACAATACGCCTGTTATAGATTTTCTTGAATGGAATCTTGAAAAAGCGGAGAAAAAGGCGGAAGAAGAAGCAAAAGAAGATAAAAAAGCCGGTTTTTTCGGATTTTTTAAGAAAAAATAATTAGGAGCGCCAATGGATAATTTAAATCTTACAATAAGACATTCAAAAATAAGTGATTACGAAAAAATGCTTGCAATTTATGCACGTGCCCGTGATTTTATGGCGGCTACAGGAAATCCGCGTCAGTGGAATACAACATGGCCACCTGCGGACCTCATAAAGCATGATATCGAAGGCGGAGAAAACAGTTTTGTTGCCGTTGATGAAGATGGCGATATCGTCGCTACATTCTTCTTTATGATGGGTCATGATCAGACTTATGATATCATTGAAGATGGAAAGTGGAAGCAGGATGGTCCTTACGGCGTAGTTCACAGAATTGCCGTTTCAGGAAAAGTAAAGGGAGCTGGTGCATACTGTCTTGACTGGGCATATGACAACTGCCATAAAAACGGAAGAACTCTTCGTATAGACACACACTGTGACAATAAAATTATGCAGAATCTCGTAACAAGACTCGGCTTCGAATACTGTGGTATTATTTATGTCCGCGAAGACAACGACCCAAGATACGCATACGAAAAGTTGTAGAAAATTACATTATAAAGCAAATGATAAATAGCGCCTTGTAAACGAGACGCTTTTTTAGTATTGATAATATATCAAAATTTTGATAAAATATGAGTATATTAATGGAAAGGGGGATTAAAAGATGGCAATAATAAGACCTAGTTCCGATTTAAGAAATAAATACAATGAGATTTCTGAGTTTTGTAACAAGTACAATGAACCTGTATTTATTACAAAAAACGGCACAGGAGACCTTGTAATAATTTCAAATGCCGAGTACGAACGCTTATGCGGAAAAATGGAATTACATCGTATGCTTGATGAAGCACTGGCAGAAGTAAAAAAGGGGAATACAAAATCTGCAGCGGAGTCTTTTGCAAATCTGGAAAAACAATTCGGGATAGAGGTAAAATGATAAATGAAGGAATTTTTTGTAGAAACAAATACGCTTGCTGAGCGTGATATTGCAGAAGTTTTCTTCTATTACTCCGAAATACTAAAAGAAAGAGAAATAGCAGAAAAAATATATTTTTCAATTAAAGAAGAAGTAATGTCTCTTGCACACATGCCTCAGCGCCACCCTATAATAGATGAATATCCTTATAGTGAAACAGGTATCAGAAGAACTTTTGTAAAGAATTATGTCATCTTCTATGTAGTGTTGGAAGAAATTGAAAAAGTACTTGTATTAAGAATTCTCCACAATAGAAGAGAATGGCATGATTTACTGAATTATAGCGAATAAAAAACAAACTCCGCAGGGATTTTCCTACGGAGTTTTGTGTATCTTAAGTATTAATTGTTGTTCTGGTGGTTCTGTGCTGCGATGCTTGCAAAGAGTTCTTTCTGGAAACTCTGGAGTTGTTTCTTGTGGTGGCACAGTTTTTCTTCGCAGTTTATGCACACGAGGCTGGCATTTGTCTTTTCCATGAAGCGTTCCGGATGAAGTCTCACAGTTACTTCCCAGTAAATGAGAAGTGCAAGTGATATGCCGAGAAGCGTCCATGTGTAAAGATTCGGGATAAAAACAAGCGGTGTAAACATCATCGCAAAGTCCCAGTTATATATACGGCATGTTGTGCAGCATTTGTTCTTCATGAACCACGTCTGGAACGGACAGAAGAAAAGTATGCAGATCATATCGCAGATTGAATATGCAAGACAGATGAGAAGGAGGATACCTTCGTCAATCCAGCCGGCAAAATATATCGCGCCGATTGCTCCGTTAAGCGCAAACCATGCGGCCGCACTTATAAATGTTCCCTTAAAAGTTGTGAGCTTCGGCATTTCCTTACCCGATTCGCCTGACGCACATGAAGTATAGAGTGTTGTCGGCTTGAAATTCCTGCCGAAGACTTTCTGACAGCCCATACTTTCGAAACTCGACGGGAAAAATCTCAGGATCATTTCAACAACAAAAATAATCCATATGAAACCGAGTATGAAAGGTTTCCTTTCGAGCCAGTCCCAGAAACTGAGATGGTACTTGAAACGAAACATTATATAGCCGAAGGCTGTCATGAGAAACAGGAGCGATCTCCCTATAAGTTTGTAATAGTGTAGTGCTGAAATCTTAGATATTTTTATTTTCATAACAAAACCTTATTAAAATAATCATTTTAACCATATTAACAAAACTCTTATAAAACGTAAATAATTCCTGAATAAATTTTACCCCATAATCTTTTATAAAAAATGAACGAAAAGTGTAAATTTCGGGCGATTTCAAAGAAAAATACGACTTGAAATGATAAATGTTTAAAATGTACTTTTACAGGCCTGAAACGCGCAAAAAAACCGCAATTTTGTTTGTAAAAAACCGCCGGTTGTGATATAATAAATTGTTATATTATGGGCTTTTTGCGACTGCTATGCAGTTCACCCCGTAATCTGCACAAAACAAAGCTGAAATTAATTAGTTAAAGGTATTTCTAAATATAAAAGGGAGAATTTTTAAAATGGCGCCAGAGGTAAAAAAAGACCAGTATAATGCGGAGCAGATTCAGGTCCTCGAAGGGCTCGAAGCGGTTCGTAAAAGACCGGGAATGTATATCGGTAGTACAGGCCTTAACGGACTTCATCATCTTGTTTACGAAGTAGTGGACAACTCAGTCGATGAAGCGCTCGCAGGATACTGCAAAACAATCAATGTTGTAATTCAGAAGGATAACTCTATCATGGTTGAAGACGATGGTAGAGGTATGCCTGTAGACACTCATCCGAAACTTGGCATTCCTGCAGTAGAAGTTATTCATACAGTTCTTCATGCCGGTGGTAAGTTCGGTGGTGGAGGATATAAAGTATCAGGGGGACTTCATGGTGTAGGTGCATCTGTAGTAAACGCTCTTTCAACTAAGATGGAAGTTGAAGTAAAGAGAAACGGCAAGATTTACAAGCAGACTTACGCAAAAGGAAAGACTACTTCAAAACTCACTGAAATCGGCGAATCAAGAAAGACAGGTTCAAAGACTACTTTCTGGCCGGATCCTGAAATCTTTGAAGAAGTTATTTACGATTACCATACTCTCGAAAGAAGACTTCGTGAAATGGCATTCCTCAACAAGGGTATCAAGATTACTCTTACTGATGAACGTGAAGGCCGTAAGAAAAAGGAAGTTTTCCACTATGAAGGCGGTATCAAGGAGTACGTAAAGCACCTTAACACAAACAAGGATCCAGTACATCCGGACGTTATCTATTTTGAAGTGAAGAAAAATGACTGTGAAGTTGAGGTCGCTATTCAGTACACAGACACATACAGCGAACTCACACTTTCCTATGCAAATAATATCAATACTACTGACGGTGGTTTCCACGTAATGGGATTCAAGTCAGCGCTCACAAGAACATTCAACGACTACGCAAGAAGAACAAATATCCTTAAGGAAAAGGACGATGCTCTCACAGGAGACGACGTAAGAGAAGGTCTTACAGCTATCGTTTCCGTAAAGCTTACAGAGCCTCAGTTTGAAGGTCAGACAAAGGCGAAGCTCGGAAACAGCGAAATGAGAGGTATTGTTGAGTCGGCAACGAGCGAAAACCTGACAGCGTTCCTCGAAGAAAATCCGGCTCAGGCCAAGATTATTCTCGAAAAGTGCCAGAGAGCGGCAAAGGCAAGAGAAGCGGCTCGTAAGGCAAGAGATCTCACAAGAAGAAAGGGTGCTCTCGAAAGCCTTTCACTTCCGGGAAAGCTTGCTGACTGTTCAGAAAAGGACCCTAAAATCTCAGAAATCTTCCTTGTCGAAGGAGATTCAGCCGGCGGGTCAGCTAAGGAAGGAAGAGACAGAAAACGTCAGGCTATCCTCCCACTCCGTGGTAAGATCTTAAACGTTGAAAAGGCAAGACTTGACAAGATTTTAAATTCAGACGAAATCAAGAACATGATTACTGCATTCGGTTGCGGTATCGGTGCTGATTTTGACATTGAAAAGTTAAGATACCACAAGATTATCATCATGACCGATGCCGATGTCGATGGTGCTCACATCAGAACACTTCTTCTGACATTCTTCTTCAGATATATGACACCACTCATCGAAAACGGTCACGTTTATGCTGCTCAGCCACCTCTCTTCAGAGTTAAGAAAGGTAAGGAAACTTACTACACTTACTCAGACAAAGAACAGGAAAAGCTTATGGCAGAACTCGCTGACAAGCCTGGAAAGGCTGAAATCCAGAGATACAAGGGTCTCGGAGAAATGGACGCAGAACAGCTCTGGGAAACAACAATGGATTTCCACAAGCGTACACTTATTCAGATTACAGTTGACGACGCATCAGCTGCAGACGAAATCTTCACAACTCTCATGGGTGACAAAGTACCGCCTAGAAAGAAGTTCATCGAAGAAAACGCAGTTTATGCGACTCTCGATATTTAAGGGAAGGAGGGACATAAATGACAACAACATTACTCGAAGACCAGAGGATGATACAGCATGAGATTCATGATGAAATGAAAGACTCATATATCGACTATGCCATGAGTGTAATCGTAGGTCGTGCCCTTCCTGACGTAAGAGACGGTCTCAAGCCTGTTCACAGAAGAATCCTCTACGGAATGAGTGAGCTCGGCGTAACACCTGACAAGCCACACAAAAAGTCAGCGCGTATCGTCGGTGAAGTAATGGGTAAATATCACCCTCATGGTGACAGTTCGATTTACGATGCGATGGTAAGACTCGCGCAGCCTTTCAATACAAGATATATGCTCGTTGACGGACACGGAAACTTCGGTTCAGTCGACGGAGACGGCGCAGCTGCTATGCGATATACAGAAGCGAGAATGACTCCTTTTGCGCTTCAGATGCTCCGCGATATCGATAAGGAAACTGTAGATTTTACTCCTAACTTCGACGAAGAAGAAACGGAACCTACAGTTCTCCCTGCAAGAATCCCTAACCTTCTCGTAAACGGAAGTAACGGTATCGCCGTAGGTATGGCGACATCTATCCCTCCGCATAATCTCGGCGAAGTAATTGACGGCGCTGTTATGATGATTGACAATCCTGAATGCACTGTTGACGACCTCATGAAGGTTATCAAGGGACCTGATTTCCCGACAGGTGCAGTAATCACAGGAAAGAGCGGTTTCAGAGATGCTTACAGAACAGGCCAGGGCAAGGTAGTCGTTCGTGCGGTTGCCGAAATCGAAGAAGGCACTCGCGGCAGACAGCAGATAGTAGTTACAGAGATTCCTTATCAGGTAAACAAAGCCAGAATGATTGAAAAGATGGCTGAAATGGTAAGGGACAAGAAAATAGAAGGAATCTCGGATATCCGTGATGAATCAAACAGAAGAGAAGGTACTCGTGTTGTAATCGAGCTTAAGCGTGACGCAAATCCTCAGATTACATTAAACCGTCTCTACAAGCATACTCAGATGCAGGAAAGCATTTCAATGATCATGCTTGCACTCGTAGACGGAAGACCAAAAGTATTAAACCTTCAGGAAATTCTTGCAGAATACCTCAAGCATCAGTTTGACGTTGTAACAAGAAGAACAATCTACGATAAGAAAAAAGCAGAAGCAAGAGCACATCTCCTGGAAGGTCTCCTTATCGCACTCGATAACATTGATGAAGTAATCGCACTCATCAGATCAAGATATAACGACGCCAAGGAAAAGCTCATGGAACGCTTCGAGCTCTCAGAAATTCAGGCTCAGGCAATCCTCGACATGCAGCTCAGAAGACTCCAGGGACTCGAAAAAGAAAAGCTCCAGAACGAATACAAAGAGCTCAAGGAAAGAATCGCGTATTACGAAAGTCTCCTTGCTGACAGTCATCTCATGATGGGCGTAATCAAGGACGAACTTCTCGAAATCAAAGATAAGTATGCAGATCCTAGAAGAACCAAGATCGTTGCAGACGAAACTGAAATCGATGAAGCAGATCTTATCGAAGAAGAAAACGTATGCATCACTCTTACTCATCTCGGATATATCAAGAGAGTATCAGCTGACACATATAAGACTCAGAAGAGAGGCGGCAAGGGAATCACAGGCCTTACAATGCGTGAAAATGATTTCGTGAGAAAGCTCATCATGACTTCAACTCACGACTACCTCGTATTCTTTACAAATACAGGCAAGGCACACAGAATCAAGGCTTACGAAATCCCTGAAGCTCAGCGTACAGCGAAGGGTACTCCTGCAATCAACTTCCTCAACCTCATGCAGAGAGAAAGAATTACAGAAATCATCTCTACAAAGGAACTCAAGGATGAAAAGTACTTCATCGCAGTTACAAAGCAGGGTATTATCAAGAAGACTTCACTCGCTGAATTCAATACAAACAGAAAGACAGGCCTCATCGCAATCAGCCTTAAGGATGGCGATGAACTCGTAGGTGTTCAGGAATCATCAGGAGACGATACAGTTATCATCATCACAAAGAATGGTAAGTGCATCAGCTTCCACGAAGAAGATGTCCGCCCTATGGGAAGAATGGCCGGCGGCGTAAGAGCAATCAAGCTCGAAGACGATGATCAGGTTGTAGCTATGGAACTCGTTCAACCTGGACAGGAACTCCTTGTAGTTACTAAGAACGGTTACGGAAAGCGTACTGCCGTTGAAGAATACAAGGTACAGGCAAGAGGCGGAAAGGGTCTCCTCACATACGATAAGGCGAAGTTCAAG
Organism: Clostridiales bacterium; assembly: GCA_015058155.1. GTDB lineage: Bacteria > Bacillota > Clostridia > Peptostreptococcales > Anaerovoracaceae > QAKD01. The sequence continues at coordinate 15,779 of SVCW01000029.1, forward strand.
AAGACAGGCGAACTCGTCGGAGCAATGGTAGTTGATGATGATGATGAAGTTCTCATGATAAATTCAGACGGAGTAATCATCAGAATCAAGGCAAGCGACGTTTCAAGACTCGGACGTGCTACTCAGGGCGTAAGGATCATGAAGGTTGAAGCCGAAACTAATATCGTAAGCATCGCAAAGGTTGTTAAGGACCCTGAAGACGAAGCTGACGATACAGAACCGGAAGCTCCAAAGAAGGCAAAGGCAGAAAAGAAAGACGAAGCCGAAGATGCCCAGATAGAACTTACTCTCGAATAAACGTTATAGTTATAATAAGGAGAACTGATATGGCAGATAAAATTACACTCTCAATACCAGGACAGCCGGAATATGCGCAGGTAGCAAGAATTACTCTTGGATCAGTAGCCGGCGTTGCAGGATTTGATGTGGAAAAGATTGATGATATCGAAGTAGCTTTCAGCGAAGCATGGAAGCTCGTAACTTGTCACGGACATAGTCTCTGGGGTGAAAAGTATGATCTCGAAGCTGTGATTTATGATGACAGAATGGAAATCACTTTCTCAGATACAGGCAACGCTCATGAAATTGAAAAGACTTGCAAGCAGTGTGCAAGATGTCCTGAAGAAGGCGACCTTTCAGTATTCGTTCTTAATTCACTTATGAATGAAGTTGAAATGTCAAGTGATGATAACGGTAACAGAAGCATTAGAATGGTGAAGGTTAAATAAATGGGTAAAGAAGAATTGTTTGGCCAGTACAGGCAGACAGGCAATCCGGAAATCCGAAATGCCATAGTCGAAAAGTATTTATATATGGTCGATATTCTTATTCGCAAATATTTGAACAAAGGTGTTGAATACGATGACCTTTACCAGGTTGGTGCAATGGCCCTCGTTTCAGCCGTGGAGAGATTCGATCCTGACAAGGGATTCGAATTCTCCAGCTTTGCTACGCCTACAATTCTCGGAGAAATCAAAAAGTATTTCAGAGATAAGGAATGGACACTCAAAGTTCCGAGAAGACAAAAAGAAATAGCGCTTAAGATACCGACTGCAAAAGAAGAACTTTATGAAAAACTAAATAGAACGCCTACAGTTGCGGAAATTGCAGAGCATCTTGAAATATCTGAAGAAGATGTTATTCAGGCTATGGAATCAAGCCGCGCGTATGGTACTTATTCACTCAATCAGACATTTGACGAAGCAGGAGAAGACGGTGAAGGTTCGATTCTCGAAAGATACACTGCAATGGAAGAAGCAGGTTACAACAGATTTGAAACTGCCGAACTTATAAACTCAGCTATTGCCAAGCTTTCAGATGATGAAAAGTCAGTTTTCCGATGGCGTTTCCTTGAAAACAAAACTCAGGCAGAAATTGCTCAGAAGCTGGGCGTTTCCCAGATGACAGTTTCAAGAACAGAAAAGACAATCAAGCAGAAATTCATGAAAGAATTCCAGCGCTGAATTTGCGGGTAATAATTTCAGGAAAACATATATAATCGAAAGGAAACGACAAAAATGAAAAGAGTATTTTCAGGCGTACAGCCAACAGGAAATCTTCATATAGGTAATTATCTCGGAGCACTCAAGCAGTTTGTTGAACTTCAGGACGACCACGAATGTATCTATTGTGTAGTAGATATGCACGCAATTACACTTCCTCAGGATCCGAAGGAATTAAGATCACACATCCTCGATATCGCAGCACTCTATCTTGCTGTAGGAGTTGACCCTTCAAAGTCTATCATTTTCGTACAGTCAGAAGTACCTGCACATACTGAACTTTCATGGATCCTCACATGTTCATCATACATGGGAGAACTTCAGAGAATGACTCAGTTCAAGGACAAGAGTAAGGGAAGAGAAAACAGCTCAATCCCTACAGGTATCTTCACATATCCTGTACTCATGGCAGCTGATATCCTCCTCTACGATACAGACATCGTTCCTGTAGGAAATGACCAGAAGCAGCACATTGAGCTCGCTCGTGACCTCGCTATCAGAGTTAACAACAGATTTGACAAGAAGATTTTCCAGGTTCCTGAAGGAAGATTCCTTAAGGAAGGAGCAAGAATCATGTCACTCGACGATCCTACATCAAAGATGAGTAAGTCAGCTGAAAACGAATTCAGCAGAATTTCACTCCTTGATACAGATGCAAAGATCAAAAAGGCAATCATGAGAGCAACAACAGACTCAGACGCAATGGTTAAGTTTGACGTTGAAAACAAGCCTGGTATCAGTAACCTTCTTTCAATCTACAGCGTATTCTCAGGAAAGAGTATCGAAACTCTTGAAAAGGAATACGAAGGTCGCGGATATGGAGATTTCAAGAAGGATCTCGTAGAAGTTACAATTGATGCAATCAGCCCTATCAGATCAAGATTTGAAGAAATCAGACAGTCAGAAGAACTCTTAAAGGTTCTCGACGAAGGTGCTGAAAAGGCAAATGCTATCGCAGAAAAGGTTCTCAAGAGAACTTACGATGCATTCGGAATGGGAAGAAAGAGAAAGTAAATATTGTAAATAATGCCGATTTCGGATAATATAAGCTGTTTTTATATAAAAGTGCCGAAATCGGCATTTTTATTGACATTAAACAGGAATATAACTATAATAATATTATCAAACTAACTGAGGTGATTTAAAATGGTACAGAGAAAAGAATATCTCAATCAGTTAATTAAATGGAAAGACGATAATATAATTAAGGTTATTACAGGTATACGTCGTTGTGGCAAGTCCACACTTCTCAAGCAGTTTCAGGCGAAGTTACTTGAGAATGGTATTTCGGAAGAGCAGATTGTATTTGTGAATTTTGAAGATCTTGAATTCGAAAAACTTCAGGATTACGGAGAATTGTACAGATATGTTTCTGACAGACTTCAGCCCGGCAAGATGACATACGTTTTTCTTGATGAAATACAAAATGTCGATAATTACGAAAAGGTTGTAAACAGCCTTCAGCTAAAGGAGAATGTTGATATTTATATTACAGGATCCAATGCCTATCTCCTTTCGAGTGAACTCTCCACAAAGCTTTCGGGAAGATATATAGAAATAAAGATGCTTCCGCTCTCTTTTGCGGAATACTGCGAATTGAAGAGTCTGGAGAATAAGGATGAACTTTTTGCAGAATACATGCGCAATGGTGGTTTCCCTTATGCAGTAACGATGGAAGACTCCGAAGAAAAGATAAATATGTATCTCGAGGGAATCTATAATACAATCGTAATCAAGGACATTGAAGAAAGACAGAAACGTAAAGAAAAGGATCCTAACAAAAGAAAGATTACAGACATTGCTCTTTTAAATAATATTGCAAAATTCCTTGCAGGTAGCATTGGCAATCCTGTTTCAGTAAAAAGCATCGCTGATTATATAACATCATCTGGACGAAAGATTTCACAGAATACGGTAGATGATTATATAAGTGCGCTGATAGAGCCATACATTTTTTATCCTGTCGAAAGATATGATGTGCAGGGCAAACAACTTTTAAAAAGTAACCGCAAAATGTATATTGCGGATACCGGACTTAGAAGACATATTCTTTCAAGAAGCAGCTACGACCTTGGGTTTACACTGGAAAATATCGTTTACCTTGAACTTTTCCGCAGAGGCTACAAGACAAATGTCGGGAAACTAGGAAATCTGGAAGTAGATTTTGTTGCTGAAAAAAACGGTCAGAAACAGTATTTTCAGGTAACCGCTTCTATGATGGAACAGACAACTTTTGAAAGAGAAATGAAGCCTCTCCAGAACATTTCTGATAATTATCCTAAAACTGTAATTACGCTCGACAGATTCACGCTCGGCGATTATGACGGGATCAAAGTTGTAAATGCAGTAGACTGGCTACTTGATAAATAGGTTTCGGTCAAAAGACAATAAATACTGCATTATTTCACTCCGTTTTGCACTTTAAGTGTAAGCGGAGTGTTTTCTTTTGCACTTTGTGTCATTTCGCATTTTGCGCCCGGGAGTTATTATAGAAGTACAAAAGGGATTACATTATTTAGTTAGGGGGTGCTCTTAAATTGAGTGGAAAAGAAAGGGTCCTTACGATCCGGCTTCTTGAAAAACTAAATAAGCAAAGGGATTATGCGGAGTCTATCGGGATCATCGTCCTGAAGACTCCCAAAAGCAAAGACAAGGAGTGAATAACATGGTTTCAATATTATTAACATTTTTAATGATATGGCTCATGATAGGGTTTATAAAGTTTGCATGGTCAGCAACATGGGGTATCTT
>SVCW01000030.1 GCA_015058155.1 Clostridiales bacterium
GATTCCGTTACGTTCAATTACTTCTTCATATCTGAACGGGATCCCGTATTCGTAGAGTTTTTCGGCAATCGTGACTTCCGATTTTGATCTCAGAAGCAGGCCGTGCGATGTCCGGTGCCTGAGGTTTTCTGGCATGTAATCGCTTTTTTTGTAAGGGGCCTGCGCCCATTCGATGATCTCGCGACTGTAACGTCTTTTGTCTATGGGCGCATCGAGCTGAAAGAATGCAGCTGAGAAACAATCGGTGTAGTCCTGGTTTTTTCCTTTTGCGCGCATTCGCTTTATGACGTTTTCGTAAGTATCTGCGACGTAGCCTTTCTCGTAACGCTTGATCATATCGCAAAAAACTTTTTCATTCCCGTCGAGTATTGTGATTTCCGTTTCAAGGTATCTTCGGCGCATCAATCCTTTCACAAGTTCAGTGTTTCTGGTGATTACTCTGCGCTGTGGTTTCTTCTTGTCGCCTGTTACCAGGTAGTGTATGGTTCGCCCGTAACGGTTTTCTGTCCACAAGGTGCCTTCCGGCAGGTTTTTCAATTCATCGTTGTATAATAATATCAATCGCTCGATTTCACTCACTCGTTCTCTCAAATAATCGTCAATTTTCATGTAATCTCTCCCCTTTCCATTATTTCTGTGTGCTGCGAATGTTTGCACAATGTGCGTTTTCTGTGTATTGCGAACGTTTGCATAATGTGCGTTTTCTGTGTGTTGCGAACGTTTGCACAATGTGCGTTTTCTGTGTGTTGTGAACGTTTGCATGGTATGTTTTTTCTGTGTGTTGCGAACGTTTGAACAGCGTACGTTGTAGAATAATTGTTTTTTCAAGATTTCACTCACGATTTCCTGTAAAAACTTGTAATTTTTCATGTAATATGTGCCTCTGTTTCTTGTTTTTAGGGTTATTTCACGGCGTGTGTTGTAGAATAATCGATTTCGCACGATTTAACACACGATTTCGGGCTTTTTTATGGCAAAATCGTGAGTCATTTTCCAATAATCGAATTATTCTACAACAATCCAACGATTTCCCTCTCCAATCGCACCAAATCAGGTGTGAAAACAGCCCAAATTGACCTTTCCCAGGGACTTTCATTGAGGCAAATACAAGTATTGAGATTATTCTACACGAACTTCCATAATTTTACAATAGCTAATTGTAAAATTTTTACATTAGAGCATCCGTTTTAGTTCACTTCCGCAGTGTGTGCCTTTGCATTATGAACTTTTCATCTTTGATTTCCGCTCCCGTGAGTCTTAGGAGGTATAAAACACAGTCACTCGTCAAATGCGTGGTTTACTTATATAAAAAAGACGGGCGCCTGCCGGCGCCCGCCATTATTTTGACTGTCTTTGTTTCTAACTCTTTTAGTTTTCTTCGTCTATAAGATAAATTTCCATGCCGCCTCGGCCGGTGTCACGTCCGCCGTAGCCTGTGCCTTTTGCGATTATGCTACCAACTGGTCTTCCGCCGGATTCGAACTCGCCGCTGCATCCGCCTTCTGATTTGCAATCTGGTTTAGCGCCGATGCCGATGAGCATTCCGAGTCCGCTCGGAGTCACCATTTCGGTTTCAACATCTGCAGTTATGAAATTGAAATTGCAGTTCTTCATCATCGCACGTACAGCTGGTACAGGTACAGGAATTACGCCGTGGCTGCACTCGATTGTACCGCATCCGTCGTGAACGTCTGAGCATACGATTCTGTCAGGTGCGATTGCTGCAATCTGAGCTGCAACTGTGAGTGCGTTGTACACTGCCTGCGGTCTTCCGACTTCGTGGAAGTGGACTGTTTCGAGAGTAGCGCCGTGTACTTCAGCTTCGGCAAGTGCGATTGTCTTATAAATCTTCTCTGCTATGTCACGCACTTTGAGCGGGAGCGGCAAGTGTCTGATTACGCCCTTGATAAACTGGTACGAGGACATACTGCTGTGATGGTGCCCGCCCGCGCCATGCGAGTGTTCGTGCCCTGCTTCTCCATGATCATGACCACCATGCGAATGCCCATGCCCTTCATCACCGTGCGGGTGCCCGTGACCGTCTCCGCCATGCCCACCATGCGAGTGCCCATGTCCGCCTTCTCCTCTTCCGAGTCCGTGCGAGTCTTCGAGGTGGTGCTGCATCTCGTGCAGAAACATTTCGAACTCATCAAAAGGCATGAACTCAGCCTCTACGCCGAGTGCCCGAAATCCGCTTATAAACATGTCGGCGCAAACGCCGTTTGTACAATCTATATAAAGTGTCTTCATCCTTGTCTCCTATAAATCTTACCGAAAGCGCCTCTACCTCTGTGCAATCCTATTAAGCGCAACCTACTCTTCAGTATTTATGCGGTTTATGCTCGATGCGAGGTAACCCGCACCAAACCCGTTGTCGATATTCACAATGCCGACGCCGTTTGCGCAGCTATTGAGCATCGAAAGAAGTGCGGAAAGTCCGCCGAGGTTTGCTCCGTAACCGATGCTTGTCGGTACGGCAATTACAGGTTTGTCAACGAGTCCGCCGACTACGCTTGCAAGCGCGCCTTCCATACCGGCCACAACGATTACAACGTTTGCCGCCCTGATTCTTTCAAGGTGTGCAAAGAGTCTGTGGATTCCGGCAACGCCTACATCATAAATTCTGTCAACATTGTTACCCAGAGTCTCAGCAGTAATCGCAGCCTCTTCAGCAACAGGGATGTCCGCAGTTCCTGCAGTCACAACGGCGATACTCTTTCGGCTCGCCTTTTCAAGATCGAGAGCCGCCTGATCCTTCTGCACCACGATAATGCGCGCAGCCTCATGGTACACTACTTCCGGCATATCGCAGTCATTCATGCCCGAAGCGCCAGATCCGCAAGCACCTTCGCCTTCATAATCGCAAGCGCCAGATCCGCAAGCACCTTCATCTTCACCACATCCTTCAAACTTCAAACAACACGCTTCCCATTTCTTCGCAAGCTCTGCCTTTACCGCTTCGAACTGTTCCGGAGTCGCTCTTGTTCCGAGGACCGCATTACTTGTTTCCGCCAGGCGCGCCATGATTACGGCAACCTGTTCGCAAGTCTTGCCCTGGCAGAATACCACTTCCGGATAGCCTGTTCTCAGGCTTCTGTGATTGTCTATATTTACAAAATCGAGGTCTTCAAAAGGAAGTGTCTTGAGCGCTTTTTCTGCTTCTGCCGTGCTCACACGTCCGCTTGCCACTCCTTCAAGTAATTCTCTCAAATGCTTGTTATCCATCTTACGTCTCCTTTAAAAACTAAACCACTATTATTTCATCGGCACTACAATCTTCATGGCAAACACATTGCCATCTGCCGAAAAGTCACAAAGTCCGCCGTATTTCTGAATAATCGAACGGATGCTTCTGAGTCCGTATCCATGTCCCGGTCTGCTGGAAACAGGGATACCATCATGTGCAACAATCTCGCCATCAAACTTATTTTCAACTGATAAAATAAGTTTGTTCAACTTTATAGCACTGTAAATTCTGATACTACGATCTTCCTCTTCAAGTTTCTGTACGGCATTAAATGCATTTTCAATTGCATTTGAAAGTACTGTCGTAACTTCAGTATCTGATAATGGCAGTTCTTCAGGAACAACCACATCCACATCAAACTGCACTCCGTTTTCCTCAGCCTTCGATGCGAATGACGAAAGAAGCATATTTACGAGCTCGTTTTCACAGTACCTTCTCTCAAGAAGATTATCCACATCTTCATATACGCCCGAAATATATTCCATCGCCTTATCAGTCATTCCCGACTTGAGATATCCGCTTATAGCGTTTAAATGGTGTCTTATATCATGCTGATAAATTGCAGTCTGTGTCTGCTTTTCATTGAGATATGCAATCTGCTTTTCTGCAGAATCCACTTCGAGTATAAGCGCCGCCTGGTCTTTTTCAAGTTCATTCTGCTCCCTGATTTTTTTATAGAAGTAAAGAATCATGAAATAGAATGCAAATACAAGGAGCGTCGGGATATATCTGACGCCAAGGGCCGCAAGACCTGTGCCGAGACTCGAAAAATCTTTTCCTGTGCCCGCAAACACGTATATATAAAACATGAACGGCACGATAGAAAAAATCGCAAAGAACTTTGAGTCTGCATTTCTGAGTAGATAGTTGAACCCCTGCTTAAAAAAGATATACGCAATAAATAGGCATACTATGTACGTAACAAGATTTGCAAAAAGAAGTGCAAGCGTTTTTCCCGGAATCACGCTCTGCACAAGCGAACTGACCATAACACTCGGTGCAGTAAAAACAAATGCCGTCAGAATCATGAAAAACATCTTGACAACTCCGCATTTTGTGAAGTAGAGGAAAATCAGGAAAAACGGGATATGCTCGGAGAATACAATGGTTTTTACATAGTTTTCCGGACCGAGAGCAATATTCAGGACAAGATTAACCACCGCCACCACAAGTATAGTAAGCGAAAACGCAATTCTGTCCTTTCCTGTCATCCTCTCAACTCTTACATCCATCAGAATATAGAGAAGAATCGCAACGTATATCAATACAAAAAATGCTGAGTATGACGATATATGCATAAAGTTCCTTTCATTTCACCCCTCTCTATAGATTACCACAAAAAAGCAATAAAGGCACTAAGTTTATGCTTAATGCCTTCATGCCAAATATTTTACTTATAGGTGCAAATAATTTTCTAGTAAATATATGTTTTAAGGAGTATCAAAAGTTTCAATTTATCGATTTAGAATAAGCCTGTAATCTTTCCTGTTGCATCAACGTCAATCTTTTCTGCTGCAGGAACCTTAGGAAGTCCAGGCATTGTCATGATGTCACCAGTAAGTGCAACGATAAAACCTGCGCCTGCTGAAATCTTGATGTTTCTGATTGTTACTGTGAAGCCCTTTGGTGCTCCGAGAAGACTTGCGTCATCTGAGAAGCTGTACTGAGTCTTCGCCATGCATACAGGAACCTTGTCAAATCCGAGAGCTGTAAGCTGATCCATCTGCTTTCTTGCAGCAGGAAGGATGTTGATAGCGTCTGCTCTGTATACTTTCTTTGCTATTGCTTCAATCTTTTCTTCGATTGTGAGATCATCTTCGTATGCAAACTGGAAGTTGTTAGGAGCTTCGCAGAGTCTTACTACTTCTTCAGCAAGTGCGATACCGCCTTCGCCGCCCTTTGCCCATACTTCTGAGAGAGCAACGTTTACGCCGAGTTCCTTGCACTTATCTTCTACGAGCTTGAGTTCTGCTTCTGTATCAGTAGGGAATGCGTTGATTGCTACTACTGCAGGAAGTCCGTAAACCTTAGTGATATTTTCAACGTGCTGGAGAAGGTTTGGCATACCCTTTTCGAGCGCTTCGAGGTTTTCATTGTTGAGATCAGCCTTTGCTACACCACCGTGATGCTTGAGAGCTCTTACTGTTGCAACGATAACAACTGCGTCAGGATGCATATTACCCATTCTGCACTTGATGTCGAGGAACTTTTCAGCGCCGAGGTCAGCACCGAAACCTGCTTCTGTTACAACATAGTCAGCCATCTTTCTTGCAAGCTTAGTTGCGATCATTGAGTTACAGCCGTGAGCGATGTTTGCGAAAGGTCCGCCGTGCACGAGTGCAGGTGTTCCTTCGAGAGTCTGTACGAGGTTTGGCTTGAGTGCATCCTTGAGGAGAGCTGCTGCTGCACCGTGTGCATTGAAGTCGCCAACTGTTACAGGCTTGTCGTCATAAGTGTAACCTACGATTGTTCTTGCAAGTCTTGCCTTTAAGTCTGTGATGTCTGATGCGAGGCAGAGAATTGCCATGATTTCGCTTGCTACTGTGATATCAAAACCGTCTTCTCTTGGAGTTCCGTTAACTTTTCCGCCGAGACCATCTACTACGAAACGGAGCTGTCTGTCGTTCATGTCAACGCATCTCTTCCAAGTGATCTTTCTAGGGTCGATGTTGAGTGAGTTGCCCTGCTGGATATGGTTGTCAAGCATTGCTGCGATGAGGTTGTTTGCTGCGCCGATTGCGTGGAAGTCTCCAGTGAAGTGAAGGTTGATGTCTTCCATAGGAACAACCTGAGCGTATCCGCCGCCTGCTGCTCCGCCCTTAACTCCGAATACAGGTCCGAGTGATGGTTCACGGAGTGCTACCATTACGTTTTTGTCAATCTTTCTGAGTCCGTCAGCGAGACCTACTGTAGTTGTAGTCTTACCTTCTCCTGCAGGTGTAGGTGAAATTGCTGTTACGAGGATAAGCTTTCCGTCAGGAGCATCCTTTCTGTCAAATAATAAGTTGTAGTCGATCTTTGCCTTATTGTTTCCGTACTGTTCGAGATATTCTTCAGGAATACCTGCTGTTTCTGCGATTTCTCTGATGTGCTTTAACTTAGTCGCCTGAGCGATTTCAATGTCGCTTAAAAATGCCATCTCGTTTCTCCTTTACAATTACACTCTTTATAAAAAATAAGCAATAAATAACAGCTGAATGTCCTTTTACCAGACTTATACTTAAATTATATGGACATTATACGGATAAGTCAATCCAATAAAAATGTAATATATTAAAAAATCGGGGTTGTTTCCGAACTATTCCCCGATATTTTTCCAAAGTCATACGACTATTCAATTATATTCTTTAAAAATGTTTTTCTGTGAATCGGGCAGATGCCTGCTGCCGCAATTCCTTCATAATGAGCTTTCGTACCGTAACCTTTGTTACTTTCGAAGGCATAATGAGGATATTTTTCCGCAAAATCGCACATCATGCGGTCTCTTGTAACTTTTGCAATGATGGATGCGGCCGCAATTGATACCGATTTACTGTCACCCTTAATGATTGAAGTCTGTGATTTAGGTAGTTTCTGAATTACCATGGCGTCGAATAGTACGTGCTCTATTCTTGCTAATTGTTCGGATTTTTCAGCAAGTACCCTGTCACACTCAGTTACAGCGTCAATCATGGCTTCCTTTGTCGCTTCAAGAATATTTATCTCATCAATTCTTTCGTTGTCGCGCATACCGATTCCGATTGCAACTGCCTTTTCCATGATTATATCGTAGAGTTCTTCTCTTTTCTTTTCAGAAAGCTTTTTTGAATCATCTACTCCGAGCACATCAAAATCAGCAGGAAGTACGACGCACGCTGAAACAACCGGACCGGCAAGCGGTCCTCTTCCCACTTCGTCAACACCTGCGATGTACTTTATCCCACCGGCACGGAGTTCATTCTCAAACACCTGCATCTCAATGAGGCGCTCTTTCATTTTCGCAATTCGTTCTTCTTTTTTCATATTCACAATCTCCATAAGGCGAAGGAAAATTTTCGTTAGACGAGGCGGCAAGCTTTTGAGGAGCGGAGCTTACTTGTCGTAAGTGAGCACCGAAAAAGCGCAGGCAACAATGTATAACGGAAATTTAACGAGCCTTTTCAAGGGTGATGTTTCCGATAACCCCTGCTCTGAACTCATCAAGAATTATGCGTCCCGCACGTTCATAGTCAAGCTTCTTACCAGGAAGTATCCATCCTCTTTTTCTGCAGATATCTTCCATTGTAGCGAGTGCGGGATTCACTGGGAAACCGTCTTCGTCAAATACTTCCTCTTCAAAATCCGAAAGTTCAATTTTGTAACGTTTTTCGAGAAGATCAGGATAATCTTTTCTTAAAACATCGAGAAGTTCCATTGCAAGAGTCGGCACATCCAGGATTTCGTCCTTGATTGATCCGCAAAACGCAAGGTTAAGACCTGCTTTAGGGTCTTCAAACTTAGGCCAGAGTATTCCCGGAGTATCGAGCATCTGCATATTGTTTTCAAGGTTAAGCCACTGCTTTCCCTTTGTAACGCCCGGTCTGTCGCCTGTCTTGGCGCTCTTCTTTCCTGTCATACGGTTTATGAGTGATGACTTTCCTACATTCGGAACGCCGACAATCATCATGCGGAGAGGCTTAAGTCTTATGCTGTCCTTGTTCTTTTCATTCTGAAGTCTTTCAAGAAGCTTGTAGAGTTCCTTTACGCCGATACCTGTATTACAGTTCATTGTAAGTGCGTAGTGTCCCTGCTTCCTGAATGATTCACACCAGTTCTTGTTTTCTTCTGCGTCCGAAAGGTCGCTTTTATTCATTATAACGATTCTCTGCTTCCCGCTTACGATTTCATCGATAATCGGGTTTCTGCTTGAAATCGGAATTCTCGAATCTATTACTTCTATGACAACGTCAACCATTTTCAGGTTTTCCTGAATCAGCTCACGTGTTTTTTTCATATGGCCCGGATACCAGTTGATGTTTTCTATCATTTTTTACCTCAATTAAAACAAAAGGGAACCCTGTTACAGGTTCCCATAAAGTTGCTTAGAGTTCCTTACTCTTAATCTTAGCAGCCTTACCAGTTCTCTGACGCATGTAGTTGAGCTTAGCTCTTCTAACGTCACCCTTTCTAACTACTTCGATCTTTTCTACGAGTGGTGAATGAAGTGGGAATGTCTTTTCCACGCCAACACCTGAAGCGATTCTTCTAACTGTGAAAGTTTCGCTGATTCCGCCGTTCTGCTTCTTGAGAACAAAACCTTCGAAAATCTGAATTCTTTCTCTCTGACCTTCCTTAATCTTAACGTGTACCTTTACAGTATCTCCAACGTTGAATGCAGGAATATCATTCTTCTTATATTCAGCTGTGATAGTATCTAAAATGTTCATTAGGTATTTCCTCCTTCCTCTCTAAGACGTTCTTGGATCAAAATCTATACGCAAACTGCGCCCAGAGGACCGTCCGTAATAACCTTGAATATTTTAACACACGATATCGCGTAATTCAAGCACAAAATGCAAAAAATCAATAATATTTAAAACTTTCTAGCGTGCGAGTGGTCCTCGCTCGCTAGCTTCGCAATAGCTCGTTCAGAGCACATCGCACGCTCACTCAACGCCTTGATCTATGCTCTAGGATGTGTCTTATCATATACGTCCTTGATTCGATTCTTAGTGACTGACAAATATATCTGCGTAGCAGATATGTCTTCGTGGCCGAGGAGTTCCTGGAGTGATTTCAGGTCTGCTCCATTCTGGACCATGTGCACTGCAAATGAATGACGAAGTGTCTGCGGTGTAATTTTGTTTTCGATTCCCGCTTTACTTGCATATTCCTTGATAATCTTCCAGAGCCCCTGACGTGTGAGTTTCTTTCCGTGATAATTTACGAAAAGTGAATCATCGTCTTCGCTGTCTCTTACAAGGCCTTTTCTTACATCGTAAATGTATTCTTCAAGGGCAGCTCTCGCAGGTCTTCCGAGCGGTACGATTCTTGCCTTGCTTGATTCGCCTGTAAGCGTAACGAATCCCATTCTGATATTTACATCTGATACTTTTACATTTACGAGTTCGCTTACCCTGATTCCTGTAGCATAGAGAACTTCGAGGATTGCTCTGTCACGCTTGCCTTTCAGGCTGTCATCAGGGAGTGATAAAAGGTTGTCGATTTCTTCGATTGTAAGGTACTCGATTCCCTTCTTTTCAACTTTTACGGTTTTGATATTGTCAGCAGGATTTTCGGCTACCAGTCCGCGCTCCATAAGGTATTTGTAGTAAAGTCTTACAGATGCGATCTTTCTGTTTGTTGTTGCCGTAGACTTTCCTTCTTCCTTGAGCTTGAGAAGATATCCTACTACTTCCGTATTCTTGCACGAAACGGCAGGAACACCTTTTTCTTCGAGATACTTCAGGAATTCACGTAAATCTCCCATATATGCATCGAATGTATTCTTTGTTTTCTTCTTTTCAATTTTAAGATAATCTGCATATTCTTCAATAAACATTATAAAACCTCCTGAAGCGTGGACCTTAAGTATAACAAACTTCATTCAGGTTTACAATAATTTTTTTGTCGAAAAACATCATATTTTTCTTTTGTGATATTGCAGTATCTCAAGGCATAGATTAGAGAGTAAAGATTTACATAATTTTTTGTACAAAGGAGGAGAGTTTTGATTACAAAGTATTTTAATGAGGTGACAGGTTTGTTTTCAGGAAAGCTTTCATATATTGCGGTTTCACTTTTTCTGCTCCTTACGGGCATATCTTCAGGTGTCTTTCTTGTACTTGCTATGGACGAGTCTGACAAGCTTGTCGCAATCGAATATATTTCCGGATACCTTTTTGGTGCTTCAGGAATCGAATTCCCGAATCCTCTTCTTCCGGAGCTTGGCAACAATCTTTTTCTCATCTTCATTATGATGATTTCAGGACTTGTTTCTGCCGGCTTTCCAATAGCGTACGCAATCCTTATTTACAAAGGGGTAGCTCTAGGGTTTTCAGCAGGGCTGATTCTCGAATCGTTTGCTTTTGAAGGACTTCATGCGCTTCTTCTTTCTCTCATACCGAAAAATCTCATATTGCTGCCGTGCTACATTATAGCTGCGGCCGTTTCGCATATCCATGCAAAACAGTCAAATGCTGGAGACGATCGCTATATGAAAAACGGCCGGAACCGTGAGTCCGGTTCAGGCCGATATTTTATAACTTATATTGGGATTGTAATTCTTGTAGTGCTTGCCTGCGTTTTGGAAAGCTTTATTATTTCGCACTACAGAGTCTGAGTTTTGCAGCATAGAGCGCTGCCATACTCTTTCCATCCTGAAGATTGCCTTCAGCGATAAGTTTTTCAAGTTCTTCCATAGTGTACATGTAAGTGTCGATGGCTTCGTCATCATCGGGATGAGCTTCACCCTTTGAAAGACCTGTACAGAGATAAAGGTAAAGGCATTCTCTGATATATCCGACTGAAGGATAATATCTTGTCATGAATTCGATATTTTCAGCCTTGTAGCCTGTTTCTTCTTCGAGTTCACGAGCTGCAGCTTCGAGAGGGTCTTCACCCTTTTCAAGCTTTCCAGCCGGGATTTCGAGCATATCACGCTCGAGAGCCTTACGGAACTGCTTGACCATTATAATCTTGTTGTCAGAAGTAATTGCAACGAGTCCCACGCCTCCGTTATGTTCGATCATTTCACGGATTGCAGGCTGACCGCTTACAGTCATTACTTCTTCTTTGATAAGGTTAAGGATACGTCCTTCGTATACTACTTCTCTTGATAATGTCTTTTCTTCAAATGTCATTTCTCTATCCCCTTATTTAGTCCACGACTTTGATTTTTCGATTGATGCTCTTGCTCCGGCTCTTACGATTTCTTCGAAGCCGAGTTCATTTAACTTGTTTACGCCTTCGATTGTAGTTCCGCCAGGTGAGCATACGTTGATTCTGAGCTGCTCAGGAGTTTCTCCTGTTTCAAGGACCATTCTTGCTGCTCCTAGTACTGCCTGAGCTGCAAATACGAGCGCCTGGTCAGGATCGATTCCGTTTGCGCTAGCTTCCTTTGCGAGAGCATCTATGTACATGTATGTAAATGCAGGGCTGCTTCCGCTTGCGCCGATAACTGCATGAATGAGTTCTTCATCCACTACTTCAACTTTGCCGGTTGATTCGAAGAGTGTCACAACATTTGCAAGTTCTTCGTCAGTAACATTTCCGTTTCTGCTTACTGAAATCATACCGCATCCGAGAAATGCCGGAGTATTCGGCATGATTCTTACAATCTTCGCATCCTTGCCGAGATGTTCTTCAAGGTATGCAATACTGATTCCTGCTGCCATTGAAATGATAACTTTTGAAGGGATGTATGACTTCTTTACTTCAGGCATAACGTCGTCAAACATCTGTGGTTTGAATCCGAAAAGAATAATATCACTGTCTTCAACAATGTTTGAAACATCAGTATATGTATCTACGCCGAGTTCATAACCTGTTCTTGTAAGTTTTTCGATATTTACTCCGAACACGAGCGTATCTTCCTTTGCGATAACGCCGCTTGAAAGTGCACGTCTTAATATCGCTCCGCCCATATTACCTGCGCCGATAAAACCGTATTTCATATTATTCTCTCCTTCCTGCCTTTATTCACACGCAAAAAGCGTTCCTTTTTCAGTTCCTTCAAGAGCTGAAATGATTATATCTTTTTTCTTTCCGTTGAGAAGTATCATGCCTGAACCGAACTCGTTTACGGTCCTTGCGGCTTCAATCTTGCAGACGATTCCGCCTGTTCCGAAACTGCTCTTTCCTTCAGTATCGATGCTTCCCATAGTTTCGTCGATATTTGTAATTTTTGTAATGAGTTTTGCATCTTTGTGTGTCTTCGGATCTTTATCGAATACTCCGTCGATGTCACTCATGATTATAAGAAGGTCTGCAGACCAGAGGTTTGCTGTGAGTGCCGAAAGAGTGTCGTTGTCACCGATGCTGTTGATTTCATCTACGCAGACACTATCGTTTTCGTTGATAACCGGAACAATCCCTTCATCGATAAGTGTGAAGAGCGTGTTTCTGATATGGAGCGTTCTGTTGTGATCTCCGAAATCTTCACCTGTGAGCAGAATCTGGCCTACGTGAATATCATAATCGCCGAAATATTCCTTGTATGCCATCATAAGTTCCACCTGACCGATTGCACAGAGCGCCTGTTTGTAGTTGATATCGCCGCGTCTTCCCCATTTGTTGAGAACGCCGACACCGCAGGCACCTGCACCTGAAGACACGATTACAACCTGTTTGCCCATGTCCATAAGGTGTTTCACCTGATCGACTATGTTATGTAATCTTTCCTTGTTTACTGTTCCGTTGTCAGAAATAACGTTGCTGCCGATTTTTACAACAATCTTTCTTGATTTCTTTATTATCTGGGAAATGTCACTCATTAAGAGACCTCCATCAAACTAGTAAAAATTCTTATTTTTTCTTTCCGTTTACAAACTTAACACCGATGAGCATTACTACTGCGAAGATGATTAAGTAGAATAATACAGGACATGCAAATGTGCCGTTTGCCTTAGCTGCAAGATATGGCTGAAGACCGTGTGAATATAATGCAGCGAATACCATGAAGATACTTCCGCAGAGTGCAAGTCCTGGAATCACAAATCTCTTTAATGCAGGAAGGTCTGTTGCCTTCTTCATGAATCCGATGAATACCGGAATGTACATAGCGTAGATTGTGATGATTGGAAGTTCTGATGAGTCGAATCCGAACTTTCCGAACCAAGGGAATGGTGCGAGGTTTGATCCGTAGAAGAAGAAGAACCAGAAACCACAAAGAAGGAGACCAACGATAGCTGAGTTGTTTGCCATATTTGTGCTTTCGTCAACCTTGTTGAATACGTCTTCCTTAGGACCTCTTCCACGAATAGCAAGTGAATAGAAACCTCTTGTGCATCCGAGCATGAGTCCGTTTAATGTACCCATACATGAGATTGCGATAAAGAGATTAAGAATTGCACCGAATGTTGTTCCGAATACGTTTGTAAATGCAACTGTTGCACCCTGATTTATGAGTTCTTCAACTGTAGCGCCACCTGCTACACCGATATAGTATGAAATATATACTGCGATGATGATGATACTTCCTGCGATAAGAGCGATTGGAAGATTCTTCTTTGCATCCTTGAGTTCGGCATTGATTGAAGTTGCGATAATCCATCCTTCATAAGCAAATGCTGTTGCTACTACTGCTGCGAAGAGCGGGCTTCCGTTTGCTGCTGCATCTGTAATAGGAGCTGCTGTCATGTTCTGAACAAGAAGGTGATTCTTTGACATGAGACCTACTGCAATACCTACAACTGCCATTAAAAGAAGCGGGATAAGCTTGATAACTGTAGTTGCAACCTGGAACTTACCTGCGATTACAGGTGAAAGTGCGTTCATTGCATATGCGATACACATAAATACGAGTGCGAGTGCCATACATTCAGGACCTGTAACACATCCGCCCTGTTCTACAGGAATAGCGAGTGTTACGCCAGGGAATGTTGATGTAATGAACACGAGAGTATATCTTGCTGTGAGCCATGCGAGTACCGATGTGAGTGTCGGAGTATAAATTGTCGCCATGAACCAGCCGATATAGTAGCCGTACTTTTCACCGACTGTTGCTTCAGCATAGTCAACAACACCGTTGACCTTTTCATACTTTCCTGCCATTGTAGCAAAAGCAAGAATACATGAAAGCATGATAAGACCACCGATAATCCATGCAAGGATACCAAGCGGCATATCTCCACCTGTCTTCTCAAGGATTGTCTGAGCCTTGAAGAAAACCCCACTACCTATTACGATACCTGCAACCATGCAGATAGCAGTAAATAGGCCGTACTTTTTCTGTAAACCGTTTTCCATATAAATTTCCTCTTTCTCTTTTTTTGAACTGACTATTACACGTCATCAGTACCTTTAAATATACCATAAATTATAGCAGTATACAACTCATTTCCGCTTTAGTATGATAAACGATATAGAAAAACCGGCGGAATCAAAACAATCCCTGCCGGCTAATCTGTTTAAAGCAATATGTATCTCAAAAGGAGAAATCTCGAGACCTTTATTATCTTTCTTCAACAATCAGCTTAATCGCTGTTCTTTCCTCACCTTCAATCTGAATATCAGTGAATGCCGGTACGCAGATTACATCAATCCCGCTTGGTGCTACAAAACCTCTTGCGATGGCAACAGCCTTGATTGCCTGGTTTAATGCTCCTGCACCGATTGCCTGGATTTCTGCTCCGCCTCTTTCTCTTAATACGCCGGCGAGCGCTCCTGCAACTGAATTTGGACTTGACTTTGCCGATACTTTTAATACTTCCATTTTTGTTCCCCCTTAAATGTTTAAAATCTCCAATTCCAAGGTTTTATATTGGCTTATTTCTATATTCACATTATAAAATGAATTACAATACCGTACATTACGATTCGTTCATCAAAAAAATTAATTTTTAGTTTTTTTTCGACAAACCCTTGTATTTTCCAAGTTTGTATGTTAGTATGAAACCGTGGTTATCCCCCTGATAACCTCATTAATCTCTAATCCCAATACCCCTTTTGAACAAAACAGACTGCTCCCCTGCAGTCTGTTTTGTTGTCCATTTTTAAATTATATGCTATACTGTTACCAGTTTATGTTTTAAGGAGATCTGAAAATGGTAATCGCAGTTGTTGACGGACAGGGCGGCGGAATCGGCCGCGCCATCGTTGAAAGAATAAAAAAAGAACTTCCTGAGCACAAAGTCCTCGCCCTCGGCACAAACGCCATGGCAACAGGCCAGATGCTCAAAGCCGGAGCTGATGATGGTGCCACAGGTGAAAATGCCATCGTTTACAATATGCCGCGAGTAGACATAGTCTGCGGAGTTGTCGCTATTTTAAATGCAAATGCCATGCTTGGTGAGCTTACACCTAAAATGGCAGAAGCAATCGGAAGTACTGAAGCATATAAGGTACTTCTTCCACTCAATCGCTGCCACATCCATGTTGTAAGCGTGCATGAAGCACCTCTCGGTCAGCATATCGACGGAATGATTTCCGAAATAAAACGCTATACAAGAGAACATACAGAATGTTAAAAAAGAACCTCTTCAGGAATATTCCCGAAGAGGTTTTTGTTTTAGAGATCTTTGTGCTTGAATGTTGACACGCCGTCAGCGTAGTCCTTAACTATATGTCCGTTTCCGCGGAGCTTATATTTATATGTTACGAGTCCTTCCACGCCTACAGGACCTCTTGCATGGAGCTTTCCCGTACTGATTCCTACTTCAGCACCGAATCCGTATCTGAAACCGTCTGCGAATCTTGTTGAGCAGTTGTGGTATACACCTGCACTGTCAACGTATGTCATGAATCGGTCAGCTGCGCCTTCACACTCTGTGATAATCGAATCAGTGTGGTGTGAACCGTATTTGTTGATATGCTCAATTGCCTCGTTTATATCTCCTACTATCTTGATTGAAAGAATATAGTCAAGATATTCTGTCCTGAAATCTTCTTCTGTTGCTTCTTCCATATCCGCAAATCTGCGTGCATTTTCATCACCTTTAAGCGCAATCTTTTCCTTTGAAGCCTCGGCAAGCGCCGGTACAAGCTTGTCAGCAACTGCCTTGTGAACGAGAAGAGTTTCTACAGTATTGCACGCTGCAACGTACTGTGTTTTGGCATCGACAATGATTCTTACAGCCTTATCAATATCAGCAGCTTCGTCTACATAAATATGGCAGATACCATCAGCATGTCCCATAACAGGAATATTTGAATTATCCATGATATATTTTACGAAGGCATTGCTTCCTCTAGGAATAATAAGGTCAACTGAATCATCACATTCGAGAAGCTCTGCTATTCCGGCTCTGTCTTCCACAAGTGTTACAAAACCTTCAGGAAGGCGTGCTTCGAGTCCTGCATGAAGGATTACATCAAAGAGCGCACGGTTTGTCTTTGCAGCTTCACTTCCGCCCTTGAGGATGGCACAGTTTCCGCTCTTTATGCAAAGTGTTGAAATCTGAACAAGCGCATCAGGTCTTGATTCGAAAATAACTCCGATAACTCCAATCGGGCAGGTAACTCTTTCGAGAACGAGTCCGTCGTCGAGCATTCTTCTGAATACGCTCTTATTTATAGGGTCAGGAAGTCCGATAAGACTATCGATACCGCTTAAACAGTCATCAAGTTTATGCTGATCAAACTTGAGTCTCGAAAGCACAGGCCCGGCAATTCCATCTTCTTCAGCTTTTTTAAGATCAGCCTTGTTTGCTTCAAATATTGCTTCTTTATTATCGATTAAGGCTTCCTTGATCTTAAGGAGCGCCTTGTTTCTTTCTTCGCCTGAAAGTGCGCCGAGTTTTACACTGTTAAGCTTCACTTCGCGTGCAATTTCTTTGTAATTCATACTAAACCTCCGCAAGTTTTTTCTGAAATTCCAGGAGGAACATCCTTATAAACTTATTGATAACATCATAATTATATTCTTTTCCCTGTCTGATTACGAGATAACCGCTCTCGCACCACGGGTGTTTTTTTAGTTCATCATAATCGCCAAGTAGCTTCTCGAGGTCGAGAATAAGCAGGTCTTCAATGTTTCTTGCCGGGAATGTAACTGTAAAATCACGTTTTGTCCCATCAAATGCAAGCCCTGCATTTCCGGAAGAAGCATCTGCATCATAGTCATAATAACTGATATTTCCGCGCCTCTGGATTCCGCTTACTATCATGCGGTCCTTTTCGATTCTGATACCGCAGACTGTCAGATTACCGCAAGGGAAGCCCATATTTGACATGCCTCTGTGAACATCCGCCTTTTTTACGATCGGCACTAGCTTTGCAAGCTGCTTTATATCATCCGAATTATGAAGGAGAATTTTTTCCAGTACTTCTTTCTCACCATACTTTTCCCACTCTTCATAAAGTTCCACACTCTCAGCACCGTCGATTTCGTCAGTTCTTGTCTGCCAGAGTCCGAAGAAATTCTCTACAGTTTTCTGTCTGAGGTTCGGCATCACTTTTCGGAGTTCCGAGAACTTGTTTATCATCCTGTACAGATCAAAATTGTACGGCATGTCGTATTTGTCTTCGAGTCCGTATTCCTCGGCTCTTCTCATGATAAACGGCATATCAAATCTTGCACCATTATATGTAATAACAACATCAAGCTCCGAAAGCCTTTTCATACATGCGGCAAGCGCTGTCTCTTCATCAGCCTTTGTTTCAGCAAAAAACTGCTCGACAAGAAGGGCTCCGTCAGGCAGATAGTCGCAGTCATCAGCGCCTGTTACAAGCCCACCGAGTATGAACCTGCATCTGTCGGGCGACAGGCCCGTCGTTTCAATATCAAATACTCCTACTTTTAAGTTTTCAAAATAGGGTTTCAGCACAGATGGAAAATCTGTGTCTGCCCAGATCTTTTCGTCTAAGTAAATCATACTGCCATTGTAACAGAAACTAATCAAAAAATAAAGAGCAGCCGGAGCATGATTTCTCCGGCCGCATAATCTTTATACATCAAACTTATACTGCGTCTACAGTTTCTTCATCACTTTCGCAGTTGCAATCAGCTGAGCGGATAAACGCACCTATCAGACCTCCCGCTACTGCCGGAAGAATCCATCCGAGACCGTAAGTTGAAAGCGGAAGCATCTTTACAAAACCAAGCGGAAGTCCGAATCCGAGAAGAACTTCAGAAAGGCTCACTGCGAGCGCAAATACTGCCGCAACTCTGTAAATATTCATATTCTTAATCTTGTCATTGAAGAAATTCAGGATAATCATAACGAGCATCACAGGGTAGAGTACATTGAGCACCGGAGCTGCAATACTGATAATCATTGAGATACCGAAGTTTGAAACAATGTAGCTGAATAATACAATAATCGTTACGAGAGCTGCGTATGATACCTTGCCGCCTGTAAGCTTTTCAAAATATGCCGCGCATGATGAGATAAGTCCGATTGCTGTTGTAAGGCATGCGAAAAGTACGATTACCGAAAGCATATAAAGACCGTATCTTCCGAGAAGTGTTTCAGTAATTACTACTACAAGACCTGTCTGATTATATCCTTCAAAACCACCTGCTGAAGTAGTTGCGCCAAGATATGTGAGACCGCCGTAGATTACAAAGAGTGCACCTGCTGCAAAAATACTCGACTTAAGAACAATACTCATAGTATCCTTCGTCTCTGTATAGCCCTTTTCTCTCGCAGTTGAAAGAAGAATGATGATGAAAATAACTGCTGCAAGTACGTCCATAGTCTGATATCCGGATACAATACCTTCCTTGATAGTGTTGTATCCTTCAGTAACTCCGACCTCGCCGATCGGATTAATAATTCCGATTACAATCATCGCAAGTAGTGATAATACGAGAATCGGTGTCATATACTTTCCAACGATATCAACTACACTTGACGGACGGATAGTAAGTACGAGCACGATTCCGAAATAGATTGCACCGAAAACCCATGAATTGAAATTCGGGAATAAAGGCTGAATTCCGATTTCAAAAGTTGTCGCCGCAGTACGCGGAATAGCAAGAAACGGTCCGATACAGAGTACCACAAGCACGTTCACAATCGTTGAAGGCACCTTACCGAGTCTTCCTGTGAGTCCTTCAATCGAAACGTCACCACTCTTGATCATAGAAAGAATTGCAACGAGCGCAAGGCCGACATCAGCAATAAAAAAGCCCATAAATCCGACAAACCACCCATTACCTGCGTTCATCCCAAGGTATGGCGGAAAGATTAGATTGCCTGCTCCGAAAAACATTGCAAACAGCGCAAGACCGATAACGACAACATCGCCAAGACTTGACTTCTTTTCCATTTTTGTTCCCCCTTTTTATTAATCTTTAATCCCCTGCCGTATACCCCTATACGGCTGCACTTCTTAATTTATATGCTCGATGTTAAAAAGTAAGAACTACATTATTATTTTTTAACGGACAATTTACAAATAAAAAAAGGCTACCGATGGTAGTCTGCATTTTTTTGGTGCACTTGAGCAATCCAAATCCGAACCGGAAGTCTCCTCTGAGACCTCGTTTTTTACATCATCAAAAGTGATGGTCTTGGTACCCTCTTTGTAGTTGAAGGTAATCAGCATTTTGTCATCATACAGGAATATCGCATTGATAAACACGTCAATCAACATCTGGCGGTGTTCTTTCTTTGCCATATCCAGCTTGCGGAAGCGATGGAGCCAGAAACGCATAAATTCTTCGCTGATTTGTGGTTTTCCAATTTTTCAAGAGAAATGCGATTCCCAAGTTCTTCTTTAGCTGCTTCCAGTTCTTCAAGGAGTGTCTTGGTAGATTTCGTGAAGACACCCTCTGTAATGGCTTTTAAGAGATTTTCTATCTTAGTCTCTGTCTCTCTCAACTGCTGCTGATAAAGCGGCAGATTGGTGTTCTCAAGCCCTTGCAAATCCATCAGCATGGAAACGATAGCATCTACCACATCATCGTCCATAACCATCTTCATGGCTTCTGCAACGACCAAATCTTCAATCCAACGTTTCTTGACAGGCTTCTTGTGGCAT
>SVCW01000031.1 GCA_015058155.1 Clostridiales bacterium
CAATCCATACACCGATAAGCATACCAACTGTGATGAGGATGAGAATTGAAGGCATCGCTCTGTCAATTGATGCGCACATACCAGCTTCAAGGAATGACCACTTGTAGCCGTTTGCAACTGCAACGATAACTGCAAAGATTGTTGTAATTACGAGCGGAATATGTAATTCGCCATAACCGCAAGCGAGAGCAGGTGAAATCTTACCAAAGATTCCAAGTGCGTAGCAGAATGTAAGGATAGTGAATAAGAGCACCATCAGTACCTGCCAAGTAGGGATCTTTCTACCCATAATCTTTCCTCCTTAAATAAAACATAAATAGAATAATGGCGAATGTATCAGTATGGTCTTCTATTTAGTTGGAAAAACATACTACTACATCTTTTATAATTATACTCCCGTAATTTTTTAAAAGCAAGGCAATTCTTAACGTATTCTTAATCTTTGTTAACAATTTCTTCACATTTCTTAACTTACATTAACTTTTCTTAACAAATTTATTTTTATACCATTTAAAAAGCCCGCCTGCATATTAATGCAGACGGGCTGTTTCTTCTTTCTATTCAACCTGCGAAAACAGGTGACATATTTATGAAATTATTAATGAAAAGATTAAGCGTTGAGGAGCTTTTCCTTTTCAGCTTCTCTCTTCTTGAGGAGTACTTCGTATTCTTCATCAGTAAGCTTCTGCATTGAAATTCCAGTGAAGCCGAGGATGATTGATACGATTGGGTTTACGTAGTTAAGTACTGCATAAGGAATATACTGGAATGCACTTACTCCGAGGAATGAAGTCATTGTTACAGCGCAAGTTGTCCAAGGTACGATTGGTGATGTAACTGTACCAGCGTCTTCGAGTACTCTTGAGAGACATGATGGGTGAAGTCTTGCATCTTCGAATGCTTCCTTGTACATTCTTCCTGGGAGAAGGATTGCGAGGTACTGGTCAGCCGCAACGATGTTTACGAGGATACAAGTAAGAACTGCTACTGTTACGAGTGAGCCTGTTCCCTTAGCAAACTTAAGGAGCATTTCTGATACTGTCTGGAGCATTCCTGATGCATCCATAACACCACCGAATGCGAGAGCAGCAAGACCCATTGAGATTGTCCACATCATTCCGTCCATACCACCTCTAGTTAAGAGGTCTACGAGGTAAGGATCTACTACTGATGGATCATCAAACCAGAATCCATAGTGAAGGAATGTGAATACCTGAGTTGCATCAGCACCCTGATAGAAGCAAGCGATAACGCCGAGAGCGATTCCGCCATAGAGACCAGGGAGTGCAGGGAGTCTTAATGCTACGATGCAGATTACTACTACTACAGGGAGAAGGAGTACAGGGTTAATCTTGAAGTTTTCCTGAAGTCCTGCCTGGAGTGAAGTAATAAGAGATGTGTCCATGTTTTCACCGCCATGTCCCATTCCGAGGAATGCGAATACTACGAGTGCGATGATGAGTGATGGAGTTACTGACCACATCATCTTTCTGATATGGTCTACGATATTAGCGCCAGCCATAGCTGGAGCGAGGTTTGTTGTATCTGAGAGTGGTGACATCTTGTCTCCGAAGTATGCTCCTGATACGATAGCACCAGCTGTCATAGCAGGGTTGATTCCGAGAGCTACACCAACACCAACGAGTGCAACACCGATTGTACCAGCTGTTGTCCATGATGAACCTGTTGCAAGAGCAACGAGTCCGCAGAGGATACAGCAAGCTACGAGGAAGTAGCCAGGTCTTAAAATCATAAGTCCATAGTAAATCATTGCAGGAACTACACCACCGGCAATCCATACACCGATAAGCATACCAACTGTGATGAGGATGAGAATTGAAGGCATCGCTCTGTCAATTGATGCGCACATACCAGCTTCAAGGAATGACCACTTGTAGCCGTTTGCTACTGCAACGATAACTGCAAAGATTGTTGTTACTACGAGCGGAATATGTAATTCGCCATAACCGCAAGCGAGAGCAGGTGAAATCTTACCTAAGATTCCAAGTGCATAGCAGAATGTAAGGATAGTGAATAAGAGCACCATCAATACCTGCCAAGTAGGGATCTTTCTACCCATAACCTTTCCTCCTTAAAATAAAACATATTAGGATAATTGCGAACGTAACAGAAGATTCTTTACTATTCGCCAAACGCACAAAAAATAATCTGTTACGTTATATTACAATTATATTACTGCGCTTTAGCAAAATAAAGAAACGGTGGTGTTAAGGGATTATGATTTTGTGTTAACAGACCGTTAATTTTCGTTAAGATTTCGTTAAAGCAGTAGCCGTTTTCAATAAAAGTGCGATGTTTCTTAACACGAAGAAAAAGGGTTCGACATTATAACGTGTCAAACCCTGTAAATTACTGTCTATATGAGATTATGGTTCCCTCTCCGTTTCTTAACGCGTTCCCTGCATTGTCAAGCGAAGTAATAACTGCTTCCTTTGAAGGATTGGATTTCACGAATTTTAGTGCCGCCTGAACTTTCGGGAGCATGCTGCCAGGTGCAAAGTGACCCTCTTCAATATACTTTTCAGCCTCTTCTGGCGTAATTCTTCCAAGTTCCTTTTCTTCCGGCTTTCCGAAATTAATGGCCACTGCCGGGACTGCTGTAAGAATCATGAACACGTCTGCTCCTATATTGTCAGCAAGAAGTCCTGCCGCAAAATCCTTGTCGATAACAGCAGCAACACCTTCATATCCTCCGTCTTCATTTTCAACTACAGGAATACCTCCTCCTCCGCATGAGATTGTGATTGTAGAATCCCAGAGTGTCTTAACCGCATCTATCTCAACAATTCTTTCTGGCAACGGTGACGGAACGACTCTTCTGTATCCGCGTCCCGCGTCCTCCTTCATTACATATCCATTTTCCTTTTCTATCGCTTCAGCTTCCTTTTCTGTATAGAAAGGGCCTATCGGTTTTGTAGGATTCCTGAACGCCGGATCATTTTTATCAACCACCGTCTGTGTAGCTATAGTTACTACAGGAATATTTCTTTTACGTTTTTCAAGTTCATGTCTCAATGCCTGCTGTATGTGATACCCTATATACCCTTGCGACATTGCACCGCAGACATCAAACGGCATAGCAGGAGTCACTTCTTTTGCTGCTTCCGATGCAAGAAGTATTCTTCCGACCTGCGGACCGTTTCCATGAACGATTCCTATTTCATATCCTGCACAGCTGATATCCGCAATATGCCTGCATGTTTCTCTCACCACTTCAAGCTGGGCCTCTGCACCGCCTGCACCTTTGCCGTTTTCGAGCGCATTTCCACCGAGTGCAATAACAATTCTTTTATTTGCCATAACGCACCTCCTACAAATCTTCACGGTTTACCGGACACGACATACATCTTGGACCACCGCGGCCTCGTGATATCTCTGAAGAAGGAATAGTAAGCACCTTGATTCCCTTTTTATCAAGAAGGGCGTTAGTCACATAGTTTCTTTCATAAGTCACTACAACTCCCGGTGCAATCGCAAGCGTATTTGAACCGTCATTCCACTGTTCACGCTGGGCAGCCATATGATCGTCTCCACCACATCTTATGAGTTCTACGGCAGGAAGACCAAGTTCTTTTTTGAGAATGTTCACAAGCTGGTCCTGCATACATGAAAAATGTGCTTTTCCATCTCTTCCGAGAGTAATTTCATACATTCTGAGCGGACCTTCTATTTCAGGATGAATAGTAAATTTATCATAGTCAACCATAGTGAATACCGTGTCAAGATGCATGAATGCTCTCTTCTTCGGAATATCAAAAACGAGTATCTTCCTGAATGATGACTTTTCGAGCATATTTTCGGCAAACCTCTCGATTGCGGCAACCGTAGTCCTCTGCGAGAGCCCTATCGCTACCACATCTTTCGAAAGTACCAGTACATCTCCACCTTCTATCGAATACTCATGACCGTATTCATACCATAATGGCGTTCCTTCAGGCGCAAACTCTTTATTGTACCTTGTCATATATTCAAGAAGAAGCGCCTCACGTCTTCTTGCCGGAGTACTCATGTGGTGAATGCTGATACCGTTTCCTACACAGGCGCCCGGGTCTCGCGTGAAATAAAGATTTGGCATCGGGTCCATATAATACGGATAATCCGATGTGATATAGTCGGCGAGCGAATTAGTTTCTACTCCTTCAATATCTTCCTTTCTGATTCCCGCAATTACTTTGGCAACCATATCATGCACAGGCATCTTTGAAAGATATTCCTGTATAGCTTCTCTTACTGACTGAGAATGAATATCGCTCTCACGTATAACCTTGCGTATAAACTCTTCTCTTATTTTTGTATCGCTTAGTGCTCTTGCCGTTTCATCCACGTAATAAACGACCTCAACTCCGTTTTCACGAAGGAGATTCGCAAACCTGTCATGCTCTTCCCTTGCTATCTTGAGGTACGGAATGTCATCAAAAAGCAGTCTTTCAAAGTTACTCGGCACAAGGCCTTCTATTTCATCTCCCAGTCTGTGAAGGAGTACTTTGTTCAGTTTTCCTATTTCAGAATAATTATGGATTCCTTTTGTCATTCAAGACCTCCTATCCGATAGTTGCAACCATAACGGCTTTGATTGTGTGCATTCTGTTTTCGGCTTCATCAAACACCTTCGAGTGCTTTGAACGGAAAACTTCGTCTGTCACCTCGCGGATGTCATAACCGAGATCCATCTGTGTCTTTGCCATAGTCGTTTCAAAATCATGGAATGAAGGAAGACAGTGAAGGAAAATAACATCAGGATTGTTCGTTGCAGCAAGTGTTTCTTCCGTAATTCTGAACGGTGTGAGAAGCTTAACTCTTTCAGGAATCTGATCCTCTTCTCCCATTGATGCCCAGATGTCAGAGTAAAGCACGTCGGCTCCGGCAAGGCATCCAGGCTTACTTGAAAGTTCTATTACCGCTCCTGTTTCTTTTGCCACTTCATTTACTTCATTGAGTACTTTTTTCTCAATACCTTTGATGAGCTTGTCAGGACCGAATCCGACAAAATGCATACCCATCTTGGCACATCCGTACATCCACGCATATGCCATGTTGTTTCTTACGTCTCCGCAAAATACCACTTTTACTTTGTTCAGAGGCTTTGAGATATGCTCTTCAATCGTAAGCATATCGGCAAGAATCTGAGTCGGGTGATCCACGTCAGTAAGGCCATTCCACACAGGCACTCCCGAATGCTGAGCAAGCTTTTCAACTACTTCCTGGTCAAATCCTCTGTATTCTATACCGTCAAAGAATCTACCAAGTACCTTTGCAGTATCTTCAAGCGACTCCTTCTTTCCCATCTGTGATGATCCTGAGTCAAGGAAAGTCACGTGTGCGCCTTCGTCATGCGCTGCAACTTCAAACGCACATCTCGTTCTTGTCGAAGTCTTTTCAAAGAGCAGGACGATATTCTTTCCCTTTAACATATTTCCACATATGCCCGCTCTCTTCTTTGCCTTGAGGTCATGTGCAAGATCAAGCATATACCGTATTTCTTCCGGTGTAAAATCAAGAAGCGTAAGGAAGCTTCTTCCTTTTAAATTAACAGCCATTTTTCAAATCTCCTTTTCATATTTATCGTTTTTAGTTTGCACACTCAAATGAAAATAATGAAAAGGAAAATTTTCAAAAAAATAAAAGCACATACAATATCGAACGAACTATGTGGAGGAGCGCATTGTTTGCAGAGCGTAGCGAGCGTATACTTTGGGTACAATCAAGCTTTGCGTAACGAAGTAGAGGCAAAGTTGTTGTCCAAAGTATGCGAGCAAGCTCCTGGCAAACAACAGCGCACGCAACCTAGTGAGTAAGATATTGTATGTGCTTTTTTATTTAATTGTAATATTTTTTATCGTTATCCTTTGCGTGGCGGACGTTCTCCATGGAACTGATAATAGCAGACTTCAAGACGGCCATTGTAAAGCTTACGTCTTCTGTCTGCAGGACGTCCGAGAATCTTTTCCTCGCACTCCTTATCAGTAGTAACCATGAAAAGTGACCATGTCTTGTTATCGGCAAGAAACTTGTTATATGCTTTGTAAATCTGCTTTATAGCTTCTGCTTCACCGATACGTTCGCCATAAGGCGGATTTGATACGAAAACTCCTGAAAGAAGAGCATCTTCTGTGATGAGTTCCTCAGGAACACCTGCCTCTTCAAAAGCAGTTCTTGCCTTTTCCGGTGTAAAATCTTTTATGTCGAGACGTTTGAACTCAATACAGTCATCAACGCCTGCTTCTTCTGCATTCTGACGGGCAGCAGAAACTGCCTTGCCATCGATATCGGATCCGAAGATTCTGAGCTCAGCATCATAGTCAATCGCATCGTATGCCGCTTTTCTTTCTTCCTTCCAGAGTTCCTTCGGAATTGCTTCCCATTCTTCTGAAACGAACTTTCTTCCAAGTCCCGGAGCTATATTTCTTCCAATCATTGCAGCCTCAATAGGAATAGTTCCTGAACCGCAGCAAGGATCCACGAGAACTCTGTCCTTGTTCCAGAAAGAAAGCTGTACCATCGCCGCCGCAAGCGTTTCCTTAATCGGCGCATCAACATTTCTTACTCTGTAACCCCTTTTATGAAGACCGGCACCTGTCGTATCAAGTGTAATTGTTGCTCTGTCTTTGAGAAGTGTCACTTTGACATTGTGCTCTGCACCTGTTTCAGGAAGCTGCTCAACCCCGTACACTTCGGAAAGTCTTGATGCAATTGCCTTTTTTACTATTCTCTGACACGCAGGCACACTACTGAGTTTTGACTTTACAGATGAACCATCCACAGTAAACTTTCCGTCAAACGGAATCCATTCTTCCCATGCTATTCCTTTAACCTGCTGGAAAAGATCTTCAAATTCGAGCGCTTTGAATTCAGCCATTCTTATGAGTACTCTGTCAGCACATCTGAGCCAGAGATTACTTCTTACGACTGCTCTTTCATCACCCATATATGTGATTTTGGCATCTTCAGATTTGATGATTTTATAACCGAGATTCTCGATTTCCCTTTTTACTACAGCTTCGAGACCGAATGTTGCTGTTGCGATAAGTTCGAGCTTCATACTGCTTACCTTTCGTTTTAAATATAATATTAGTCAAAAGGACTGCCGCTTTTGGCAGTCCCGGTAATTTTTATACGTATGGTTTTCTTCTGTTCATTGCATTGTTTTCAATAGCATGAATCTGGTCAAGAGCCTTTCCTGTACCAACTGCAACACATGACTTAGGATTGTCTGCGATAACAACTGAAATACCTGTTCTTGATTCAATTCTCTTATCAATGCCGCGAAGAAGAGCACCGCCGCCTGTAATATAGATACCTACGCTGCTTATGTCAGCTGCGAGTTCAGGCGGAGTTCTTTCGAGCACTGCATGAACAGCGTCACTTATTGTCTTTAGTGGTTCTTCAAGAGCTTCGAGCATATCCTTTGATGTGATTTCGATAGTCTTAGGAAGACCTGTTACCAGGTCACGACCGCGACATTCCTTAGTGATGATTTCGTCATCAGGGTATGCTGTACCGATTGAAGTTTTGAGTTCTTCAGCAGTTCTTTCACCGATGTAGAGTTTGTACTCTTTTCTCATATATTTGATAATCGCTTCATCGAACTTGTCACCGGCAATCTTTACTGATGTACTTGTAACGATGCCGCCAAGTGAAATTACAGCGATATCAGTTGTGCCTCCGCCGATATCGATAACCATGATACCGTCAGGCTTTGAAATATCAAGTCCAGCTCCGATTGCCGCAGCGATAGGTTCTTCCATGAGGAATACTGACTTACCGCCGGCAGCCACAGCTGCTTCCTTAACTGCTCTCTTTTCAACTTCTGTAACTCCGCTTGGAACGCAGATCATGATTTTAGGCTTGAAAAATCTTCCGCCGCCGCAAGCCTTTCTGATAAAGTGCTTGAGCATTCTTTCTGTAATATCATAATCTGAAATAACTCCGTCGCGGAGAGGTCTTACTGCTACGATGTTTGCAGGTGTTCTACCAAGCATAAGTCTTGCTTCTTCACCTACTGCAAGAATTTCGTTTGTGTCTTTGTTGATTGCAACTACTGATGGTTCATCAAGAACGACACCTTTTCCCTTTATATAAACAAGTACATTCGCCGTACCTAAGTCAATACCAACTTCTTCTGTGAATGCCATATCCCGTCTCCTTTTCTTTAGTTTGTACATCTTTTATATTATACCGATTCGGCAGGAAAATTACAATAAAAATGGAACATCATTTTTATAATTCATTGTTTTATTTCTTTTGAGCATAACACGGTAAAGCTTCACATATATTGCACTAAAGGTCAGGCAAAAAGCTTTAAGGACGGTGAATAAATGAAAGACTACATTGAAGAAAGGGTTCTTGAACTCGCCCGGTACATCATAGAGACAAAATCGACAGTCAGAGGCGCTGCGAGTAAATTCAGAGTTAGTAAAAGTACGGTACATAAGGATATAACTGAAAGGCTCGCAGAGATCAATCCTTCGCTTGCGACCGAAGTAAAAACTGTCCTTGACAACAACAAGGCTGAACGCCATATAAGAGGCGGTATAGCTACACGGGAAAAATATATCAACAAACATCAGGAAATGTAACAATTACTTCAAGGGGCTTTGAAAGTCCCTGTTTTTATGGTATTATTACTGAGGTATGTTTAGTAACTTAATAGGACAGTATAAAGGCCTGCCAAAGCAGGTTTATGTAGTACTGGTTGCGCGTACAATCGCAGCAATGGGCTCATTTGTCTTCCCTGTTGCAACGATGTTCCTGAGCAGCAGACTTCACTTCAGTGATCAGGTAATCAGTTATTATCTCCTTGCCCTTTCACTCAGCTATATGGTCGCTGCAGTAGTAGGAGGTAAACTTGCGGACAGGTTCAACAGGAAGAGAGTGTATTGTATCGTTGTAATCGCAGCCGACATTCTTCTTTTTACAGGTGGTTTTCTCTGTAACAGCATAGCCATCATTCCTTTCATGTTCATGGGAACGCTCTTTATGAATATGGCAAATCCGATAATGGCCGCTATGCTTACAGACGTTACAACTCCTGAAACAAGACAGGAAAGCATGTCGCTCTGCTATCTCGGCTTCAATCTCGGGCTTGCAGTAGGACCGCTTATCGCAGGATTCCTTTTCGAAAATCATACAGCTTGGATTTTCTGGGGTCAGGGTATTATAAATTTCTCAGCTCTTCTTATCATAATTTTCGGTCTGAAAGATGTGGAAATTACGAAAGAACAGCTTGATGCAATCAGCTCTGATGAGAGTCGAAAAGAAGAAATGGCAAGTGATGAATCATTTATGACTGAGCTCCTCAAGAGACCTGTAATCATAATATTTGCCGCAATCATCACCATCTATGCATTCTCATATTCACAGATTTCATATATGATGGCTCTTCATCTTGAAGACCTTTTCGGCATCGGACTCGGCTCAAAGTATATCGGTGTAATCTGGTCGATAAACGGTATCTGCGTTTTTGCCATAACGCCACTCGCAGTATACTTCTTCAAACGTTTTGATTCACTCTTCAACGTTGCAATCGCAGGACTTGGATATGCAATCGGTTTCGGACTTTATGCCTTCACAAACAACATCATCTGCATCTGGCTCCTCGTTATCGTATGGTCAGCCGGTGAAGTAATGTCATCTGCAAATGCGGGCGTATTTATTGCAAACAACTCACCTGCATCACACAGAGCACGTTTCCAGTCCATATACGATATCGTTCAGGGACTTGGAAGAGCCTCAGGTCCTCTTCTCATGGGAATGTTCCTTACAGGACATACAATCCCTCAGGCATGGTTCCTGGTAGGTTGTCTCTGTCTGTTTGCTTCAATATCGTTCTTTATACTTAACATTTTCAATAACAAATTCTAACAAAAAACGGACTCGCCTGACGCGGGTCCGTTTCCTTATGTATTACTGTATTAGAGGTCTGCAAGAAGTTCTTCTACTTCTTCAGGCTTTGTAAGCCATGAAGTTACGAATCTTACAGCTTCTCTTCCGTCATCCATCCATGCCTGGTGCTGGAATACATACTTTTTCTGAAGTTCTGCAACCTTTTCTACTGTGAAGATAGGGAAAAGCTGGTTTGTTGGTGATTCAGCAAGGAATTCGATTCCTTTTGCCTTCATTCCGTCACGCATAAGCTTTGCCATTTCGTTTGTATATGCAGCCATTTCAAGGTAAAGATCATCCTTGAATACTTCTTCAAACTGAACTCCGATGAGTCTGCCCTTGGCAAACATACCACCACGCTGCTTGATCATGTAGCGGAAATTTTTCTTGAGGTCTTCTCTTACGATAACGATTGCTTCTCCGAAAAGGAATCCGTTCTTAGTACCGCCGATGTAAAAAGCATCGCAGAGCTTTGGAAGGTCTTCGAATGTAAGATCATTTCCTTCAGCTGTGAGGGCTGAGCCAAGTCTTGCTCCGTCGAGGAAGAGGATGAGTCCGAATTCATCACATACCTTTCTCAATTCTTCGAGTTCCTTCTTAGTATATATAGTTCCGAGTTCTGTTGAATCTGAAATGTAGAGCATTCCAGGCTTTACCATATGTTCATTGTCGTGTTCGCTGCAAACTTTTCTAACATCTTCAGGAAGCACTTTTCCTTCGTGTTCAGGGACTGTAAGAACCTTGTGACCACTCGCTTCAATTGCACCTGTTTCATGAACATTGATGTGACCTGTTGTTGCTGAAACTACACATTCATAAGGCTTGAGCCATGCCGCGATTGCTGTTGTATTTGTAATAGTTCCGCCTACCATGAGGTGTACATCTACTGTGTCATCGCCGATTCTTTTCTTGATGAGATTAATTGCGTTTTCGCAGTGCGCATCTTCAAAATATCCGTTATGATGTTCTTCATTAGTTCTTAAAAGAGCTTCCATTACTCTTGGGTGTGCACCTGCACTGTAGTCTGTTGTAAAGTAAATCATTTTCTTCTCCTTCTTAATTTCTATCCCTGTATATCATATTTCCGCTCTCGTCGTGTCTGTCTACAAGTCGCTGAACAGATCTGCTGACTTTGAGCGTATTTATTTCTGCCTCATATACTTCCCTGTCTTTTTCGTCCATCTTATCGATTTCCTTGATATGGGCCCTGATTGGTTTTGGTGCTGCAATATACAGCATGAATGGATTTATGATAAATATATCAATTAATATAAACCCGATAGTAAGGGCTGCCGTTACAGTCGTATCGAAATGCTTTGAACCGAAAAGCATTATCAATGCTGCTCCTATAATCAGAATGAAGTAAGCCACAATACCGTTTACATTTTTTATCGCTGTCTGAAGTTCTCTATCATACCAGATATTCTTAAGCGATTTAAAAATAATTTTGCTGCCTCTGAAGTTTGTCAGCGAGATTTTCATCGCTGCTATGAAGTCTTCTTTTGGATCCGACTTTACTTTTGGTGCTTTGGCCGTAGTCCTTGTGCTCTGTTCTGCCGCAGGTTTTTCGTTTGCGTACATTGCCGCATACTCAGCATATCCGGCACCACGTTTCGGTTTTTCAGGCTCAGTCTTTTCAGGTTCTTCATTCACTACTTCAGTTTCAGCAGGTTCAGCCTCTTCAGTAAGAGCTACATCGAGTCTTTCACCTTCTGTAAGAACTATCTGCTTGCCGTTTAGAGTGACTATCGCTTCACCATTCCTTATTTCAATGTTAAGTCCTTTTAATTCTGATACTTCGTATTTCAAAATAGTCCTCCTGAAATTCAAAAAGAGCCGACAATTATCGACTCTTCCATTATATACTTCACATCTGTTCACTTCAACCTGAAAAATGCCGCTCAGCAAAAGGGTACACAACTCCATTTATGTTGCTTCAGGCAAGTATTGCAGATGCAATAAGCGAAGCTACTACTATAGCAATAAGAATCAGCAGCAGTTTCCATATGAATTTAATGAATGCTCCATATGAAATTCTTCCTATTGCAAGCGCTCCCATGAGAACACCACTCGTAGGGGTTACAAGATTTACTATACCGCTTGCTGTAGCGTATGCCGTGATGACAAGGTCCCTTCCTATTCCGACAAAGTCTGCAATAGGTGCCATAATCGGCATAGATAATGCTGCAAGGCCTGATGTCGACGGCACAAGGAATGACAAGAGCGCGAAGAATACGAAAGATATCACCGCAAAGGCTCCGCTTCCGAGTGACTTAAGACCTTCCTCTCCAAGATTCAGTATAGTTGCAGTCATGCCACCATTGTTCATTACAACCGCAATACCTCTCGTAATTCCTATGATAATCGCAACCCCGAGAAGATCCTTTGCGCCGCTCAGGAAGATTTCGATGAAACGAGTTTCATTCCAGCGGTATATGAATGCACATATTATTGAACCGAGAAGGAAAAGGACAGTTATATCCGAGAACCACCAGTCTCCAAGTGGTGTAATTTTTCCAAGCACAGTTCCGATTACCGGAAGCGAAAGGAGTCGGTTATTCAGGTTTTCAAATATAAAAATATTGAATTTTGATGCCCATGGTATTACACCGAGAATCATTATAAGGAAGCAAATTCCGAAAAGCGCAAGAACTGCCTTCTGCTTTCCACTCATTTTATCGCCTGCATTATCTGCAGTTTCCCTTGCATCGCTCCCTCCAAGAAAGAACTCGATGTTTTCCTCTCTCATTTCTGCAACTACCGATAGCTCCGGATGTTTTCTGACTTTGTTTGCATATCTCATTACATACATAATGCCGACAGTCATAGTCACTGCAAGTATTATAAGTCTCAGTACAATACCTTCACCAATTGAAATACCCGCAAATCCTGACGCAATTCCTGTTGCAAAAGGATTAACAGTTGACCCGAGGCACCCAATGCCTGCTCCTACGAAAACGACTGCCATTCCGGTCATCGCGTCAAATCCGGCAGCAATAAAAATCGGTATGATAAGGATATAAAAAGCAATCGTTTCTTCTGCCATACCGAATATTGTACCGCCGAGCCCGAATAGAATCATGAGAATCGGAATCATAACGGTTTCTCTTCCCTTGAATCTTCTTACTATACTTCCGATGCCCGCATCAATCGCTCCTGTTTCAGTGACAACTGCGAGGAATCCACCAATCACGAGAATGAAGAGAATAATATCGACTGCATCAAAAAATCCCGCAATCGGTGCTCCGAGCACTTCCCAGAATCCTTGCGGATTCTGCTCCACTCTCGAATAAGTCCCCGGAATCGGCTCGAGTGCAGAAGCTTCAGGATCAACATATTCATAAGTTCCCGCAGGAACAATCCATGTGAGTACAGCTACTACAATGATTATAAGAAAGAGAATCGTATACGCACTCGGCATTTTGAATTTACTCATATAAAAACCTCCGTAAACGAATTACATATTACATATAATTAACTATTACGGAGATTCTATACGTTAAATTAATTCAATCAGTTTTTAGTACAGAGAAACATATCCTGTTTCTTCAATAATCTTCTGACCCTGTTCAGATAAAATCCAGTCGAGAAATTCTTTTATATTATCATTTGTTTCCTGTGGAGCCGGTTCCCCGACAGGTGAAGCTGTGATTGCATAGAAGTTTGACGAAACAGGGTAACTACCATCTCTTATAGTTTCCTTTGTCGGTTCTACGCCATTGAGTGCCAGAAGCTTGAGCGATTCGTCAGTATCCATCTGCGTTGCATAATAGCGGTAAGAAAAACCGAGTGCATTTTTATAGTTTCTGTAAGCTGCAACCTCGCGGATTATGCCGCCCATTCCTTCGATTCTGTCTTCCTTTTTCGGCTCCATTATTTCGATATCACCCATAAGTTTCTGAAGTCCGGTCTGGCTGCCACTGTTTTCATCACGCTGGAAAGCTCTTATGTTTTGATTCTTTCCGCCAACCTTTTTCCAGTTTGTAATCGCACCGCTGTAGATTCCCTGCACCTCTTCTATTGTAAGGTCGTCTACAGGGTTCAGTTTATTTACGAAAAATACAAATGCTTCGCGTCCGATCGGTGTCATGTGAAGCTGCATCCCTGCATCTTCTGCCATCTTCTTCTGTGCTTCGGAAGGACCTGCCACAAATATTATATCCGTGTCTCCGTTTATGAGACGCTCGTAAGCATAAACGGTATTGCTGCAAGTCACAAGTCCGAATCCATCGTCAGAATAACCATCATACATTCTGTATTCCCCTTCAGGATATACCGACTGGACAAACCCTGCGTATACAGGATAAAGTGCAGTTGCTCCATCAAGCCTTATGAGCTGATCTTCCTTGAAACTGAGTGTGCTTTCCTCATCAAGATATACTGCCTTTGTATTATCGGCAAATGGTTCGTACTGATATAGCATAAAGTCTCTATCGTCTATTTGCGATATACTTTCTCTGTGCATTCCCGCTCCGATAAAAGCCCCGCAGCCTATAAGTACTGCAAGAAAGCATAACCCCACGCGCTTCTTCCCTGTCTTTCCAAGATATCCGGAAAAAACCAGTATCAATGAAACCATTACCGCTCCCCCGAATACCGGAATCGTCTTTGTCACGTATAGCGGAAACATCCCGAACATACCGAACAGATACGCAAAGAATACCGCCGGTACTCCGAGAAGCAATGTTACCATTATCACTCCTGCTGCATGTATGCGCTTTTTCATTTTACTATCCATATCTTATCCCCCTTTTCATCCTTTAATCGTTTATTCCCTATCAAGTCGCTTGAAAACTGACTACTTGCTACCCCGCTCGAGTTCTCTTACGCGCTCGAGAATCTCGCCGAAATCAAATGACGAGAAAATACGTCTGTCTTCATCATCGAGAATTCTGTAGTGCTGCGACACAATGTTCTGCTGGACCTTGTACCCTTCAGGCTTTTCTATTTCTCGCCACCAGACCTTGCCGCCCATCGTCTTATTATACACAGGGGCTTTAATGTCTTCGAAAGCATAGGCTCTGATCATGTCGCTCGCCTCCCCACCAAGAAGCCTGTCCAGAACGGTACTCTGACTGAAAATCGTACATACTGCTACCGCACCTGTCCATCCAAGCGAAGCTCTTCCCTTTTCAATCTGAACCAGAGTCTTCTTGGAAATACCTATAATCTGCGCCATCGTTTCCTGCGTAAATCCCGCCTCAGTCCTTATAAGTTTCAGTTCACTGTCTATTTTTTCTATAAATTCAGTTTTGGACATCACAATCTCCTTAAGTTTTCAAATTTAGTGTAATTTTACACTTTTTGTGCTGTTTAGTCAACTTTAAAATCTTCAAAATGTCCGTTTTTCAAAAATCGAATCAAAAAGACAACAAAAAAGCGCCCGGGAATATCCGAGCGCAAATATTTTTAGAATTAGAGAACTTTGTTGAAGAAATCGATTGTTCTAGGGTTCTTAGGATTGAGAATGACTTCATCCGGTGTACCCTGTTCTACGATGTAACCGCCGTCCATGAAGATTACTCTGTCAGCAACTTCGCGGGCAAATCCTATTTCGTGTGATACAACAACCATAGTCATGCCTTCATCTGCAAGCTGTCTCATAACCTGGAGAACTTCGCCTACCATTTCTGGGTCAAGTGCTGATGTCGGTTCGTCGAAGAGCATGATTTCAGGGCTCATGCAGAGTGCTCTTGCAATCGCTACTCTCTGCTTCTGACCACCTGAAAGCTGTGAAGGGAAAGCATCCTGCTTGTCAAGAAGTCCTACTCTTTCAAGCATCTTTAAAGCTCTTTCCTTAGCAACTGCCTTGTCTGTCTTCTTTACATCAACAGGTGCAAGCATAAGGTTTCTGAGAACGTTCATGTTGTTGAAAAGGTTGAAGTGCTGGAATACCATACCGATGTTTTCACGCACCTTGTTGAGGTCAACCTTCCTGTCAGCCATGTGGATTTTTCCATCGATTACGATGTCGCCGCCATTGATTTCTTCGAGACGATTTATACAACGAAGGAATGTTGACTTACCGCTTCCTGACGGACCGAGGATAACAACAACTTCACCTTCGTAGATGTCAAGATTAATATCTTTTAAAACCTCGAGATGACCGAAATGCTTTTTGAGGTGTTCAACATGGATTTTCACTCTGTCTTTCTTATGATCTACCACGGTTTAACCTCCTCTCGAGATAATTAGCAAGTACTGATAAAAGTGTAATAACAATAATATACATTACTGCGCAGACAGCCCAGAGTTCGAATGATCTGAATGTATTTGCAATAACGTTCTTTGTTGTATTAACGAGTTCAGGAAAACCGATAACTGAAAGAATCGATGTATCCTTAAGTGTAATGATAAACTGATTAACAATGCTCGGAATCATAGTCTTGATAGCCTGAGGCATAACAACACGATACATTGAACGCCAGTATGACATACCAAGTGATCTTGCTGCTTCCATCTGGCCCTTGTCAACTGACTGAATACCAGCACGGATGATTTCAGCCATGTACGCACCACAATTGAGCGCAAGACAGATAGTACCTGCCTGAAGCGCTGAAAGTACGAGATTGATGTGGAGGAAGTTCTTGAATGCCATAGGCACGCCGAAGAACACGAAGAACGCAAGTACGATCATAGGTACTCCACGAATCGCGTAAACAAATACAAGCGCAATGCCACGTGAAAGCTTATTCTTCACTACAC
Organism: Clostridiales bacterium; assembly: GCA_015058155.1. Classification (GTDB taxonomy): domain Bacteria; phylum Bacillota; class Clostridia; order Peptostreptococcales; family Anaerovoracaceae; genus QAKD01. The sequence continues at coordinate 16,609 of SVCW01000031.1, forward strand.
TCATAAGACCCACAACGATTCCTATGATGCAACCGAAGAATAATCCTCTGAAGGCCAGCAAGCAAGTCTGACCCATAGCAGCCATTAAACTAGGTCCGAAAACAGTTAAAATTTCTGAAAATGACATTATAAAATAAAACTCCTTCTCGTAAAAGTCGGGGCACCTCAATTGGTGCCCCTGGACTTGTACTTTTTAAAATCCAAGAATACTATAATTCTATATTATTCTTATAATTATTCGCCAAGATACTTAGCGATGATTTCATCGTATGTTCCGTTAGCCTTGATGTTTGCAAGACCTGCGTTGAAGAGGTCGATGAGTTCCTGATTGTCAGCATTGAAGATTGCGAATCCGTAAGGTGAACCTTCGTTTTCTGAACCGTCAACAACCTTGAGTGGGAGATCTCCATCAGCGATTGAAGCCTTCATGATTGGAGTATCTTCGAAGCAAGCAGCAGCCTGGCCACCGATTACAGCCTGATACATTGTTGGGGAATCTTCAAAGTATGTGAGGTTGAATCCATACTGATCCTTTAAGCTTTCTGCATAAGTAGCACCCTGAGTACCAGTCTTAACAGCGATTGTAGCGCCCTGAGCGTCTGCGAATGATGCGATTGTTGAATCAGCAGCAACTGTCATGCACTGTGTAGCCTGATAGTAACCATCTGAGAAAATCCATCCTGATTCTTTTCTAGCGTCTGTGATTGAAGCGCCAGCGATCATACCGTCAGCCTGTGATGACTGGCAAGCAGCGATTGCAGCATCCCAACCAAGGCTCTTTAATTCGTATTCGAATCCCTGATCTTCAGCGATTGCCTTTAAGATATCAACGTCGATACCAACGAAGTTACCTTCAGCATCTGTGTATTCGAATGGCTTGAATACTGTATCAGTTGCGATAATCCATACCTTTGCATCTGTATCTGTATCTTCTCCGCCGCCACCGCAAGCAACGAGTCCGAGTACGAGTACGAGTGCTAAAACGATTGCAAGAATCTTCTTCATTTTAGTTTCTCCTTCTCTTATCTTCTAAAAGTCGAATCGCCGTCATTACCCTTCAAAATAATGGTATTTCGGCGATATTATGGTCTAATTATAATGGAACAATCTCAATTTTACAAGGCGGATACACGGTTTTTTGGTGTGCAAATTGTGCAAAAATCACAAATTGCATACAATCTCAAGATTGCACACTTTCCACATTAAAGTGTCATATTCGTTCACTTGTAATTTTTCTACAATATTTAGTAGCCTTTCGTTGCACCTCACCGCTTTATTGTGGTATAGTACTTATTATTACTATTCACAAGAGGTTTTTATGGAAAACAAGGCTAATTCAAAGAAATCCCTCATAATGCTGATTTCAGCAATGTTTATCTGGGGTACAATCGGTATTTTCAGAAAGTACATACCGCTTCCGTCAAGCACTCTGGCTTTTGTCAGAGGTTTTATAGGAACAATCTTTCTTATCTTGCTCATTCTCGTAAAGCGTGAGAAAATTCAGTGGAGCGCAGTCAAGGCAAACCTTTTCATGCTCATCGCATCAGGTTCATTCATAGGTTTCAACTGGATCCTTTTATTCGAATCATACAGATATACTTCTGTTGCAACAGCTACGCTTTGCTACTACATGGCACCTATAATCGTTATTCTCGCTTCACCATTTGCACTTAAGGAAAAGCTTACGGTTAAAAAGCTTATCTGCGTTGCCGTAGCACTTTCAGGTATGGTTCTCGTTTCAGGAGTAATCGGTGTTGAATTTACAGGTGCAGGCGAATTCAAAGGAATATTCTTTGGTCTCGGAGCAGCTCTTTTCTATGCAACGGTAATGCTCATGAACCAGAAGATCAGAAACATTCCTGCATATGACAAGACTATAATGCAGCTTGCTTCTGCTGCAATCGTAGTGCTTCCTTATACGCTTCTTACAGAAGACCTTACAGGAATCACATATACACCATTTATCATTCTCATGATTCTCATCCTTGGTATTGTCCACACAGGTATCGCATATGCACTTTACTTCGGCTCGATGGACAATCTCAAGGCGCAGACAATTGCACTTTTCAGCTATATCGATCCTATAACTGCAATCATCCTTTCAGCGACACTTCTCCGCGAAGGAATGGGCGCAATGGAAGCAGTCGGTGCCGTGCTCGTCCTCGGTGCAACAATCGTTTCAGAGCTGCCTGAAAAGAAGAAATAATTACCTCCCCGTAAAGCTACAAGGCTCCTGCAAATGCAGGAGCCTTCTTTAATTGCTTCTAGTTTGTATATGCCTTCGATGTATCGATACTTATTACTTTGTTTGCATTGTCCCATCCGATATTGAAGTCTATGAATTCTCCAAGATCTCTGAGTTTAAAATAGTTGTTTCCGTCGATGTTGTATGCTTTTAGGCACTCAGTCGGAAGATAACTATATTCCGTATACTCGTTTATGAGACTTCCGTCACAGTATACGAGAGGTGTGCT
>SVCW01000032.1 GCA_015058155.1 Clostridiales bacterium
GGAGAAGGCGCAACGCACGGTACGGTCGTAATCGCAGACTCGCAGACTGCAGGGCGCGGAAGACTCGGAAGAAGCTTCGTGTCGCCTGCTGGCTCGGGACTTTATATGAGCATCGTGCTCCGGCCGTTTGAAGAAGTAGCATCTTGCACTTCATGTGCAGCGTGTGCTGATGATATCGAAGCCTTATATCCGGAAGCCGCAAAGAAAGAAATGCGTTTCAACCCTTCACTTGTCACAGTCGCAGCAGGCGTTGCAGTAGTACGCGCACTCAAAACAATCTGCGATATTGATGCCGAAATCAAATGGGTCAACGACATCCTTGTGAACGACAAAAAGCTCTGTGGAATCCTTGCAGAAGGCATGATGAATACCTGCTCAGGAAGCCTCGATGCCATCATCCTCGGCATCGGTATTAATCTTAAATCACCGGAAAACGGTTATCCGGAAGAACTCAGAAATATCGTCACAAATATCGAAGAAATACTAAGTCACAAGTCTCACGAACACATGATGATGTGCATCGAACTTCGCAACCAGCTGGCTTTCGAAATCACATCCAATGTTCTCGCTCTCCTCTCAGTCGAGGTTTCTGACGAAGAACTCATTTCCGAATACCGTGCGCACTGCTCAACAATCGGACAAGATATTTTCGTATATAAGAAAGGCCTCGACGGAGACGCTACTCCAGCCAAGGCGATTGACATCGATAAAGACGGCGGGCTTATCGTTCAGTACGAAAGCACTGACCCGGATATTCCGGGAATTACCGAAACCCTCACATTCGGTGAAATATCAATTCGCCCGGCAGCCTGCACGCAGAAATAATTCTAAAAAATCAGGTAGTAAGCTTTTCTCATATTTTCGAGATCACTTACTACCTGATACTTGTTTTTTGTCAAATCTTTTATCGTCATTCTGTGATAGTCCTTATTCAGTTTCTATTTCGCCTTCCCAGTTGTTGATACCGCCGAATTCAACGATATTAGTATACCCGAGTTTTGTAAGTTTTGCTGAAGCTTCTTTACTTCTGTTACCGCTTCTGCAATATACAAAGATTACCTGATCTTTGTCAGGAAGTTCTTCAATGTCCTTGCTGCCGATTGTTTCATTAGCCACGTTGATTGCGCCCGGTATATGTCCGCTTTCATACTCAGCAGGCGTTCTTACATCAAGAATGATGTAGTCTGTTGTTTCAGCCATCATTTCTACCGCTTCCGCAGTGCTTACCTGCTGATAATCTGCGCCTGCGCCGCAGCCCGTCGTCAAAATCATAAGTGCCGCCACAAGTGCAAGCATTCTTTTATTCCTATACTTCATCTTCATAACATCACCTATTCCTTATTTATAATCACTTGAGATGCCTTGTACGGCACACATCCTTCTTCTTTTGAACATACGTAAACAATTTCTTCATCTGCTTCCATTGTTCTTCTCATCTGCGCAGTCATTATACTTTCTTCAGTGTCTCCCTCCCATTCAGCAATGCCACCAAAGTCAACAACACAGCTATATCCCATCTTCGCAAGCTGCTCTGCCGCCTGACCACTGCTGTTTCCAGTGTTGCAATATACAAAGATCGGCTGATCCTTGTTCGCATATTTCGAAATCTTATCCTCCGTTATATCGTCAAGATGAATGTTAATTGCTTCAGGAATATGCTGCTGCTCATAATCTTCACGAGTTCTCACGTCGAGGATAATATAATCTGCACTGTCTGCCATCAGATCCATGGCTTCTTCGGCTGTAGCTTTTTCATAACTGATTCTGGCATCAGCGCCGCAACCAGTTGCTAATATAACTAATGCAATTATGAGTAATATTGCTTTTATCTTACCGTACATATCTTCACCTCCGTTTACAACGAACGCTACCTTCTGTACTGTAAATATACCCATATTGTCCATATTAAAACAAAAGCCGGAAAACTCGCGATTTTGCGTAGTTTCCGGCTTAATATCCTTAAAATATATAATTAAAGCGTTGCGTAAACTGCTGCTGTCTTTGCTGCAACTCTGGCATTGTTGAAAACAAGCTGGATGTTTGATGCGAGTGAATCGCCGCCTGTGAGTTCTGAAACTCTTGCGAGAAGGAACGGTGTAGTTTCCTTACCCTTGATTCCCTTTTCAACGCTTTCTGCAATTGCCTGATTGATAGCGTTATTGATTACGTCAAATGGCATTGCATATTCTTCAGGAATAGGGTTTGCTACGAGAATGCCGCTCTTCATTCCGAGGTCGTTGTGTGCCTTGAATGCTGCTGCGAGTTCTTCAACTGTGTCGATCTTATAGTCAACTCCGAATCCTGACTGTCTTGTGTAGAATGCAGGAAGTTCGTCAGTTCCGAATCCGATTACAGGAACGCCCTTAGTTTCGAGGTATTCGAGTGTGAGTCCGAGGTCGAGGATGCTCTTTGCACCGGCGCAAACTACCATTACTGGAGTCTGTCCGAGTTCTTCAAGGTCAGCTGAGATGTCCATTGTAGTTTCTGCACCTCTGTGCACTCCGCCGATTCCGCCTGTTGCGAAAACTTTGATTCCTGCCATATGTGCAATGATCATTGTTGTAGTAACTGTTGTTGCTCCGTCTTCGCCGCGAGCGCAGATTACTGCGAGGTCACGTCTTGAAGCCTTGTGGATTTCCTGACCCTTCTTGCCGAAGTATTCGATTTCTTCAGGTGTGAGACCTGCCTTAAGTCTTCCGCCGATGATTGCGATTGTTGCAGGAACTGCTCCGTTGTCACGGATAATCTGTTCTACAGCGAGAGCTGTTTCAACGTTCTGCGGATAAGGCATACCGTGTGAAATGATTGTTGATTCGAGAGCAACTACAGGCTTTCCTTCTGCGATAGCAGCTGCAACTTCTGGATTAACATCGAGGTACTTGTTCATGTTCATCATTTTTGACTCCTTTATATTTAAACACCAGGTAATTAACTATTTGCGAGGCTTGTATCCGTTTCCCGCCTCAATCTATCTTATACTCATGCGACTCTTAAGCGCACTTGCGCTCATCGCCGGATTTATTGTTTCATTGCTTTCCATCGTGATTGAACCTGCTGCAACGCTTGCACGTGCAGTTTCCGAAAGGTTCATACCTTCGAGGTAAGCCCACATGATTGCGGCCATTGCTGAATCGCCGCAACCAGTTGTATTTACCATGTTTCCCGGAATATTATCCATCCAGATGCCTTCAATCCTGCCTCCTTTTTCCATCGCTGCGTATATTCCGTCTCCACCCATCGAAAGGAATAATCTGTGAACGCCCTTTTCAATGAGTGCCTTTGCTGCAGTCTCCGCATCTTCCTTTTTCTCGATTTTTACTCCTGAGAGGAGTTCAGCTTCAAGCTTATTTGGCTTGAGTGTGTGAATCTTGTCGAGGACCGGAAGAAGCTTCACAGCCTTCTTTGTTGATACGGGATCACAGAAAATCGGTACGTTTACATTTTCGCAGAGCCATACAATCGACTCAGCCGGAATGTTTGTATCAACCATTACTATCTGCGCATTCTGGAGCATAGCAATATTGCTTGAAAGATATGCCGGTGTTATATAGTCACAAACCGACATGTCAGAAATAGCAAGCGCCATTTCACCTGACGGGTCTGCAATATAGAGGTAAGTGGAAGTAGTAGCGCCTGAAACCTTGAGAACATTTCCTGCATCGATTCCGAGCTCTGCACACGATGATGCAACTCTCTGCCCGTAAACATCGTCACCATATGCTGAGAGCATTCTTACATCTCCGCCCATGAGAGCAAGATTGTGAGCAATGTTTCTTCCAACTCCGCCAAGGCTTGTCTGCACCTTACCCGGATTCGAATCTTCAGCTACGAGGTTATCAAACGAACTACCGCCGATATCTATGTTAATGCCTCCGACGATAACGGCATAAGAACCGCTTCTCAGAACGTATCCCTTCCCTGCGATGTATCCCTTTTTCTGAAGATTTGAGATATGCACCGCAACCGAAGATCTTGTAATTCCAAGCTGGTCAGCAAGCTCCTGCTGTGAAATCATCGGATTTGCTTCTATCAAGTTGAGAATCTGTCTTTCACGCTGTGTCATGTGAATCTCCGTAAAGAAGCCGGGCATTTGCCATATTGCCGCCCGACTCCGCTTAAACTTATGCTTAGTTCTAAACTTATATTAATATAATGCCTTATACACCTGTATTTGTCAATACTTGCAGCAGATAATTTTCAACATTTTTTAAGATATTAAACATTTGTTGGGTTTAAATGGTAGCTGACTCCATTCGAGGAAGGATCAGTAACCACTCTTCTTGCCTGAATACTTACTTTTTTTACTTTTAGGCAAACCATCCTGCTCTAAATTGCTTGCAGGATGACATTCTTTATATTTAGGTAAACGCTCTGACTCGCGAAACTGCCCACATGCGAAAAAAAGCTTACTATGGGCAGTATTGCTCGCGCTTTTCGGTTATTTCAGACGTTTACTTAGCAACAAGCCTGCCTATATTCTGTATTTTTTTGAATATAGGCAGTTCTGCACGCAGCATTTGCTCTTTTTTATGTCCGCTTGCCAGGATTTCATATCATTTTTTGCCTATATTCCGTGTTTTCACTAATATGGGCAGTATTTTTCAATGCTTCGCGCGGCAGGCTTGCGTAACTAAACTGAATTAGTGCCTATATTTCGCTCTTTCCTGAATATAGGCAGTTTTTCGCTCATTCTTTCATGCGTTAAGCGAATTTCTGTTTAAATCGGCGCGATTAAGTGATACTATTTAATCAGCAGGACAAGATTTTTTTATTACATGGAGGTGCGATATGAAATTATTTAATGAAGCTCTAGAAATCAATGATGTACTCGTTGCACACAGACGCTATCTTCACCAGCACGCTGAGACAGGCCTCGAACTTCCTGAAACTGCAGCGTACGTTGAAGCCAAACTCATCGAGATGGGGTACAAACCTGAGCGCATAGGCGACTTCGGCGTAGTTGCAACAGTAGGAAAGCCAGACGGCAAGTGTATCCTTCTCCGCGGCGACATGGACGCACTTCCTATAGTAGAAGCGACTGATCTTGAATTCAAATCGACAAACGGCGCAATGCATGCTTGCGGCCACGACCTTCACGCCACAAACCTTCTCGGCGCAGCGCAGTTACTCAAAACGCATGAAAATGAACTTGACGGCATGGTAAAGCTCATGTTCCAGCCAGCCGAAGAAACAATGGACGGCGCTAAGATGATGGTTGAAGGCGGCATCACAAACGGAGTCGACGCTGCTGTCGGCATGCATGTATTTTCAAACACGAGAGTTGACCCTGGCGTAGTGCTCATGCTCGGAAGCACAGGCAAAATGGCTGCCGTTGACTGGTTCACAATCAGAGTCAGGGGCAAAGGCTGCCACGGCGCATCATCAAACAAAGGCGTTGATCCGATTAACGTTATGGCACACATCCACATCGCTCTTCAGGCAGTAAATGCCCGCGAAATGGACCCTACAGACAACATCGTACTCACTATCGGTGAAATCCACAGTGGTAACACTTCAAACGTAATCCCTGAAGAAGGTTACATGGCAGGTACAATACGTACGCTCAAAAATGAAACTCGTGCATTCGTGAAGGAAAGAATGGAAGCTATCGTTTCAGGAATCGCAGCATCATTCAGAGCAGAAGCTCACGTTGAATGGGGTAGCGGATGTCCGGTACTTCTCACAGATGCTCCTCTCTATGCTGACATCAAGAAGTATCTCGGTACTCTCGAAGGCGTACCTGTAATCGACTATGACGAAATCGGCAAGCCTATGACAGACATGGGTTCGGAAGATTTTGCTTACGTCGCAAACGAAGTTCCGAGCGTATTCCTCGGAATCGGCGCCGGCAACCCTGATGAAGGATACAACGTATCACAGCACAATCCTAAGACAATCTTCGACGAAAGGGCACTTCCTTACGGAGCGGCAGTATATGCACATATCGCTATCGAATGGCTCAAGGATCACAAATAAAGGCTGACGTCTGAATAATTACTCTCATGACCGAAACACAAAATGCTGACTTTTCTTTCAAAGTCAGCATTTTCTTCTTTACAACGAGAAAAAAGTGATGTATAATTATAAACGTTAAAGAAATAATATGAATCCTTCCTCACCACCGGGTGGGGGCCAGAAGGTATCCGAAAGTTAACCGTAGGTACGGCGTATCACAGATGCGTTACAAGGCTAACTTCCGGATACCTTTTTCTTTTAAGGGTTTAATATGACTAATCGAGAGGAGAATAACTATGAAAATCACACCTTTTTTAGTAGAAGAATGGATGAACGAATGGGAAGTAGGCGCAAAGTACAACATCGCGGAAACTTGCGTTGACTCAGTATCAGTTGACGAACTTTTCGAACTCACAGGAGAAGACAAGGAAGCATTCTTAAACGAATTCTGCGCAAGAAGACTCACATACGGCGATATCGAAGGAGCTCCGGCATTCCGTGAAGGAGTATGCAATCTCTACAAGACTCTGACAAATGCAAATATCGTGCCTACTCACGGTGCAACAGGCGCAAATCACCATGTGTTCTATTCACTTATTTCACCCGGCGACCGCGTTGTAAGCATCATGCCTACATACCAGCAGCTCTACTCAATTCCTGAAGCATTCGGTGCTGACGTGCAGATTATGAACCTCAAGAAGGAAAACAATTACCTTCCTGATCTTGAAGAACTCAAGGCTCTCGTAACACCGGGCACAAAGATGATCTGCCTCAACAATCCGAACAACCCTACAGGCGCTCTCATGAGCAACGAACTTCTCAAGGAAATCGTTGAAATCGCAAAGAGCGTTGACGCATATATCCTCTGCGACGAAACTTATCGTCACCTCACTCAGACTGACGAATGGAGTGACTCGATTGCCGATATCTACGACAAGGGCATTTCAACAAGCAGTATGTCAAAGGTATTCTCAATGGCAGGTATCAGACTTGGCTGGATTGCTACACGCGACATGTCAGTAATCCGCTCATGTCTCTCACACCGTGACTACAACCTCATCAGCTGCGGTATGTTCGATGAAGCAATCGCTGCCATCACTCTCAAGCATGCAGACAAGATGCTCGAAAGAAACAAGGGAATCGTGCGTGAAAACCTCGAAATCCTCGACAAGTGGGTGGCATCAGAACCTCACGTAAGCTACGTAAAGCCTGAAGGCGGCACAACAGCACTCGTTTACTACGACCTTGATATTCCTTCACGTGAATTCTGCGTAGACATGTACAAGACAACAGGTGCTTTTGTAACTCCGGGCGAATGCTTCGAAGAAGAATATTCAATGAGAATCGGATATTCATCAGACAAGCAGGAACTCATAAACGGACTCGCTGCAATCAGCGAATACATCAAGATTGTTCTCGAAATCAAATAACCCAAGACACAAAAAGGCTGGCCCGGTTTATCCAGGTCAGCCTTAATAATTTTACCTAATTACACCCAGAGTGGTGAATCCCACTGGTATAACAGAGTGCCGATATTCTTTTCAACTGCGTTATGGTAAAGCTTATTTGCCATTGTCATATCAAGGCAGCCCATTCCATAGCTTCCACAGAATACAAATTCGTCATCTGAAACTCTTCCCTTAGCTCTGCCTGTAGCAATGTCATGAATGTGCATAACATCATCGCCGTTAACTTCGTCGCTTTCATATAACTGCTGGAATACGTGTCCCGGAATATGTATCATCTGTTCCCAGCTATCAAGGTAGATTGAATCTGCACTTCTGATAACATCCTTTTCAAATGAATGAGCTTCCATCTGTATAACTGTTGCATTATTTTTCAGCCATTCCCTCTTGATAAATTCTACTCTTGATGTAGTTTCTGTAACAACCAAATCTGCATCTGTAACAGCTTTATGTACATCATCGTAAGGAATAACCCTACAAACTCCGTCAAACTCCTCAGCAAGCGCTGTCGCCTTAGTAAGATCAAGGTCAACAATCCTGATTTCTTCAAGTGACGGGACCGTTTCCTTCATTGCAGTAATCATAGTTCTGCCTATAACTCCTGCTCCTACAAGCGCCGCAATTTTTGAATCTTTCCTTGCGGTATACTTCGCACATACTCCGGCAGTTGCAGACGTTCTCATAGCAGTAATGAGCGTACCGTCCATAATTACTTTCGGGAACATAGTCTTGGGATCGCTAAGTAATATAATATCAATACCGAGAGGCATTCCAGGCTGGCTCGCATTGTATACAGATTCCGCAGCCCACTTGAAACCTATAACGGCATCGTCTCCTGCAATATACGCAGGCATTGACATACCGTATGATTCCCAGTTCTCTTCGTCAGGGATACCAAGGAAAATTTTGTTTGGCTGAATAATTTTGTTTTCTCCTAAGAGCTTATAAGTGTATTCTGCAACTTCAATAGCCTGCTTCATATCCAGCAGACCAGCTTCTATAACTTCTTCCTGCTTTAAAAACAGTATTTCCGGTCTCTTTACCATAATGTTCCTCCATATCGATTATAATTAAGGCAGTAGATAGTTTTCTGCCCTGTTTCAAAAAGCTTGATTGGCATTATTATAGTTTCAATTTTATAATTTGTCAATCGTAAAATCGTTACACTGATAAAAGAAATTCCCTGAATATATATTCTTCAGGGAATCAAATAAACATTATCAATATTCGAAATACTCAATTATACTATTCTGAATAGAATACAGTACTTCCTTTTTCAAGCTATAATATACGTATTTTTTCAGTTTATTTGTCTCAACAAGGTCGGCCTCCTTCATTACTTTAAGATGCAATGAAATCGTCGGAGGAGCTAGCTCGAGTATTTCAGATAACTCCTTAGTTGTAACATTGCTGTTCCACAATGCTTTTACTATTTTCATTCTAGTCGGATCACTCAGCACAAATATTACACGCTGGATTGATTCCGGTATATCTTTCTGCAGTTTCACCGAATGAAGACTCAGATTCTTAGTAATGTACAAAGTATTATCGACCACATTTCCCATCAGGTGTGGCGCACTGAATACAGAAAGTGAAAGAATCAGGTTGTCTACTTTATTAAGAGAAACGCTGTAATCAGGGTCCTTCTTAAATGTTATCAAATCATTATTCACGATTAACTGCTCATGAATACCGGAAATGTAAGTGACATAATCGCTTTTCTGAAAGGCCAGTTCTTCCCTCCTCACAACACTTTCAAAGTATCTGCTTATATCAGGCCACTCACCTTCAAAAAAATCTTTCCAGTAGTCCATAAGAACGGTGCAGATACGATTACGCATACCATCGATGTCCTTAAGGAACTCAGTTACATCTTCCGGCGATAAGAAATTCGCCTGAACGCCAAGGCTCTCTTCATCAATCGTTTCAGGACTTTCAATCCACTTTTCCAATACTTCATGTTCGTAATTGAATGCGGGCAGTCCTAGGAAAATGTATGCAAACTGGAACGAATCCATTTTCATCATCTGATCAAGCGCATCTTCATATGACAAACGTCCGGGAGACGCATTGTTCTGGAGATATGCAATTACATCGTATATAAAAAGCCAGTTAGCATATCTGTTTCCGATATCAAGGATATCCTCCTGAAGTCCCCTGGAGAGACCGCAAAACTTCTTCTGAAGCCAGTCTCTGCAATCGATGTGATGCTCAGGATTTGACATCGCATGAAGACACATAATGGCTTCTTCAATTGATGAATACGTAAACTGTATATTCAAAGGTTTTGCATCTTTTTTATTAATAATCATAAGTTACATTCCTTTCAAAATCTACGATTAAGTATACACCAAATCGTGTATGATGTAAACATAAGTCTCCGCATATAAAAAGGCTGGCCCGGTTTAACCAGGGTCAGCCTTACTTTTTATAATTCTTAGTCTACGTTTTCACTTGCGCGCATTGCGAGGATTGTCTTTTCGATGAGTTCATCGAGTGTCCAGCCGAGACGAGCTGCGCCGTCTTCGATTACTTCTCTTGAGCAGCCTGCTGCGAATCTCTTGTCCTTGTACTTTTTCTTAACTGACTTAACTTCGAGGTCGTCGCATGACTTTGAAGGTCTCATGATTGCAGCCGCACCGATAAGTCCTGTAAGTTCGTCCATAGCGTAGAGAACTTTTTCCATCTGGTGTTCAGGTTCCACGTCTGCACAAAGTCCGTATCCGTGTGATACTACTGCGTGGATGAGTCTGTCGTCGAGATCCTTTTCCTTCATGATTTCAACGCACTTAACGCAGTGTTCTTCAGGCCACTGTTCGAAATCGAGGTCGTGAAGCACGCCCACGCATTCCCAGAAATCTGCTTCATCGCCGTATCCGAGTTCATTTGCATACCATCTCATGCAGTCGCCAACGATTCTTCCATGCTTAAGATGAAATTCGCCTTCATTATATTCTTTGAGAAGCTCCCAAGCTTCTGCAGGTGTAATATTCCACATAACGATTCTCCTTTTCAACTAAAAATACTAGGGCGCAGGATTACCATAACCCTGGGGCGCAGGATTTTTTTCGCAGTGCGCGAAGGCAAGCTTCTGAGGAGCGGAGCATACTTGAAGTATGTGAGCACCGAAGAAGCGCCGCCGACAAAGCAATGCGGAAAAAGACAAGCCCCTACGCTTCCTGTGCGAGGATTTCAGCCTTGTCAGTCTTCTCCCAAGGAAGGTCGATATCTGTTCTGCCGAAGTGACCGTATGCTGCTGTCTGTCTGTAGATAGGTCTGTTGAGACCGAGTTCCTTGATGATGCCGGCAGGTCTTAAATCGAAGTATTTTTCAACGAGCTCTACGAGTCTTTCTTCTGAAACCTTGCCTGTGCCGAATGTATCAACCATGATTGATACAGGCTTTGCAACTCCGATTGCGTAGGCAACCTGCACTTCGCACTTTTCTGCGAGACCAGCCGCAACAATATTCTTCGCAACGTATCTTGCTGCGTATGATGCTGAACGGTCAACCTTTGTAGGGTCCTTTCCTGAGAAAGCGCCGCCGCCGTGGCGAGCGTATCCGCCGTATGTATCAACGATAATCTTTCTTCCTGTGAGTCCTGAATCGCCGTGAGGTCCGCCGATTACGAATCTTCCTGACGGATTGATGAAGTACTTAGTTTCATCGTCGAGAAGTTCTGCAGGAATTACTGCCTTGATAACGTGTTCGATGAGGTCAGCTCTGATCTGGTCGTTTGTAACTACATCGTCATGCTGTGTTGAAATGAGGATTGTGTCGATTCTCTTAACTTTTGTTCCGTCATATTCAACTGTTACCTGAGTCTTGCCGTCAGGTCTTAAATATGTAAGTGTGCCGTTCTTTCTTACTTCTGCAAGTCTTCTTGAAAGTCTGTGAGCAAGAGCGATAGGCATTGGCATGAGTTCAGGTGTTTCGTTACATGCAAATCCGAACATCATTCCCTGGTCTCCTGCACCAATCTTGTCTAGATCTTCATCTGTGCCGCCTTCTCTTGTTTCGAGAGCTTCGTTTACGCCGCCTGCGATGTCAGGTGACTGTTCGTCGATTGAAGTAAGGATTGCACAAGTCTTTCCGTCGATACCGTATGCTGCGTTGTCATATCCGATTTCGAGGATTACGTTTCTCGCGATCTTAGGAATATCAATGTGGGCTGTTGTTGTGATTTCACCCATAACCATTGCGTATCCTGTTGTTGTTGTAACTTCAGCAGCTACTCTGCCTTTAGGGTCCTGCGCAAGGATTGCATCGAGAATCGCGTCAGAAATCTGATCGCAGATTTTGTCAGGATGGCCTTCAGTTACTGATTCAGACGTAAAAAGTCTTTTCATTAATGTTCTCCCTTCGTGATATGCGCCCTCGGGCGCGTCTATAAAAACTACTGCTTCTTTCCTTATCAGTTTTAACGGCCGTAAAACCCACGCCATTAAAAATCCCCACTCTAAAAGAATGGGGTAGATTTTGGTATCATTCCTCATCTTTCAGAATATACATTCTGTAGGATTTAGCACCGTTGGTTTGGAATCCCTTCCTTGCCCCGGTTGCCGGACGTCACTGGGCCTAGTCCCTCAGTCTCTCTTGATAAGGTTTTATTAATTTCCACACTACATTATATTACATCGGGGCCTTTTGTCAATAGACACGTAATATTTTTTGGTGTATACTCATTATACTAATTCAAATGGGTAATATACCGGACAACTATAATACCGGAGGAAATATTTTTGTCAAAAGAACGTTTTACAGTTATAAAAGGCGGCAGGGATTATCCGCCTCATATCACGGACATGCATTTTGCCGGGGCGTTTGCAACAGACACGCGCCTGATGGGCGTTGTCGGTCTTTATATAAAATGGGAAGTCGAAAGATATGAGATTCCGGAAGTTCTTCACCAGTTCTTTTACCTCGATGCCGAAGAGTACGGTTTTGAGAATTACATAAGCGCATACAACGCTGACGATGAAAAGCTGAATCTTATCGAGCGAAACCTCATGGGCGGACTCGGCGGAAAGCATGTCGATCTTACTCTTCGTGAGTGCAAGTGCCTCCTGAGCGACTTCGCCGATATGAACAAGCGGCTCGGCCTTGAGTTTCCGGAGAATTACGAAGAATATTCCTTCCTTCTAGAGGATATCGATGATTTTTCAGAAACAGAGCGTAATACACTAAATGCAAAAATATGCACGGAAATCCAAAGCTACTTCCATGTTACGCACTACTTCCTCATGCGTATTTTTGGAAGAGATTACAGTGCTGCAGAATACGTATCAAAGGGAGAAAGCGATAAGCCTTGTGAGGTAGATGTACATCTTTTTGATGAAATCCCTGCAGGAACACTCTGCAAGAATACCATCGACATAGACTTTTCCACTGAGCGCAATTCGCTTCTCTGCGAATCTTTAATCGAGTTTGATAAATATTATATGGTTGCTGTTTCAAGAATTACTTTTTCGGATGATATCCATTACAGAGTTGAAAGCTTCGAAAGAATCAACCTTTTCAGAATCTCATCAATCGAAGCAGCGATGCAGCTTGCGAGAAGTGAATACGTGACTGTTTATTCACTCAGAGTTGACCCCGGTACTTTTGAAGCCCGGGCAGGAAGTCTTATGAACACTGCAATGAAGTCATATTACGACCGCGGCACACTCTACATGATATACAACCCTCATAACAATCACGTCAACAAACGCATCTTTTACATAAACAATGACGTCAGAGGAATTATATATCTCAGCAATTTAAGCGAGATGCTCCTAGTCGCATACGATGTATTTATAATAAGCGAACTCGAGCGCCAGATAGCAAAAAGTGACCTCAGGACTCATGCTCTTGCAACAAACAAATTCGAGTTCAAAGAATCGGTAATATATGATTATATACAGAGCGGATTTGAAAGTTTTACTGATTTTATTGAGTATATCCAGGATCCCGGTAGTGACGACGGCGAATAATTATTCGCCGTTTTTTTATTTTTACAAAATTATTATGTCAACCTGTGTTCTTATGTTTTCAAACACTTTTCAACATCGCCCAAAACGTTGATTTTACAGTATCTTAACAGTTTTCCACAGGTTTTTTCAAGATTGTATACAATTTTATCCTCAAACTCCTGTGGAAAACTTTTTGTGCCGACCACGTTGAAATTTCAACGTTTACTCAATTTATGTAATTAAATGTAAACAGAGTTATCCACAACTTGTTCTCTATTATTTGAAATGTGTATACTGAATGATGCCGTTTTTAATCGAATCCGCAATTTTACGCTGATAATCGGCATTTTCCAGGTTTTTTGCCTCTTCATAATTAGAGAGAAAACCGCACTCGACAAGCACTATCGGCGTCATTACATTCTTCATTATCTTTATATCGCCTTTCTGAAGTACGGCTCTGTCCGTACCGTCATCGAGCCCTTCCATCATCGCTTCACGGATGCTCTCGGCAAGGATTCTGCTCTCCTCGATTACCTTCTCATCCTCACTTCCTTCAGGATAGAAGACCTGCGCTCCATGAACACTTCGGTCTTCCTTGAAACTGTTAAGATGAATACTTACCGTAAGAAGCGGTTCTTTCTTGTCTATCAGTTTTTTCCTCGCAAGTAAGTCTGCCGTTTTCCTGCTCCTTATAGCGGTGCTCACGGACTCTCCAAGGGCAGTATCCGTTTTGCGCGTCATTATAACCCGGAATCCTTCTTTTTCAAGGAGCTTTTCAAGCTCGAGCCCTATGGCAAGATTTATATCCTTTTCGGCTGTGCCGCTTTCGCTTTCCGCGCCTCCGTCAAAACCTCCGTGCCCCGGATCAACGATTATCGTTTCCTTCACTTTTGAACTTACTATATCAGCTACTATTGCATCACCTGTCGGCACGGCTGTTATTGCAACAAGAGATGCAAGCCCTGCAAGAGCTACAGACTTCAGTCTTTTTACTGCGGCATTCTCACTGATATATTTTTTTATTCTCGCTATCATAAACATCCTCTCCATTACGTTTGATGATTTAATTTTATGCCTTTTACGTTTGTCCTTATGATTCACCGCTTGACTTTACCATGGCAATGTGTTAACATGCAAAAAGATGAATAATGATAACTGCCACCGGGTAGTGAATGCGCTGCATTCGTTTGTACGTCGATAGGTCTATGGCATTGCCATTGCAGATGTGCATACGGATGTTATTTTTATTTTCGGAGGTAATAATATGCTTAATATGATCTGGCCTGTAGCCGTAGTTGTTTTTGGTAACTGTCTTTACAATGTCTGTTCGAAAGGAACTCCTCACAATGCTGACCTCTTCCTTTCACTCACAGCTGGATATTTTGTTGCAGGGATAGCCTGCCTTGTAGTTTTTCTTTTTACAAATCACGGAAATCCTATAGGCCCTGAAATGGCAAAGCTCAACTGGGCTTCATACTGTCTCGGGCTCACAATGATTTTGCTTGAAATCGGCGGAATCTGCCTCTATCGTGTCGGCTGGAGCGTAAGTACCGGCCCGATTGTTGTCAGCATCTGCAGTGCCGCTGCTCTTTTCATAATGGGCGTACTTATTTACAAGGATGCTCTCAGCATGACTAAAGCAGCCGGTCTTCTCGTATGCGCACTCGGCATCTTCCTTCTCAATAAGTAATAGTTGACATTTAGGACGTTCTGATACGGATTTTTATCTGTTAAGGCGTCCTTTTTTATGTTATTGTATAGTTATGCGGGCAGTTACCGCCCCGAAATACTTATGAAAGAATGAACCGGATATGACAGAAAGATTATACAGAAATGACGTCTATATGACGGAATGTGAAGCAGTAATAACAAATATTGAAACAAAGGA
Organism: Clostridiales bacterium; assembly: GCA_015058155.1. GTDB lineage: Bacteria > Bacillota > Clostridia > Peptostreptococcales > Anaerovoracaceae > QAKD01. The sequence goes on from SVCW01000032.1 coordinate 15,261, forward strand.
CGGACGCGTTATCCTTGAATTTGACAGAAGCGTTTTCTTCCCTGAAGGTGGCGGTCAGAGCTGCGACCTTGGTTTCATCGCAAACTACGGTCAGGGACAGAGCTCTGCCGGAAAGAAAAAGGACGCTCCTGTATTTAACGTAACTGATGTACAGGAAGACGGCGAAAGAGTCCTTCATACTATCGAAACTGGTGATCCGGGTGTTTTCAGAACAGGCGATGCCGTTACTATGAAAATTGACTGGGACAGACGTTTTGACAACATGCAGAGACATTGCGGAGAGCACATACTTTCAGGAATCTTCTACCGCGAGTTCGGCGGTGTAAATCGCGGATTCCACATGGGCGATGATTACATGACAATCGACATAAGCCTCGAAGAAAAGCCTGAATTCAAAGAAGTAACATGGGATATGGCAAAACACGCAGAACTCTGTGCAAACGAAGTTGTCTGGAGCAATGCTCCCGTTACCGTTCACTACTTTGCAACTAAAAAGGATGCCGAGAAGTTTCCTATGAGAAAGAAACTCGAGATTGAAGAAAACATTTCAATCGTTTGCGTCGGCGATCCTTCGGATCCTTCAGACAGCGTAGCATGCTGCGGTACTCACCCTGCATACGCAGGCCAGATCGGACTCATCAAAATCTGGAAAGTTGAGCCGAACAAGGGAATGTTCCGTATTTACTGTGAAGCGGGTAAGCGCGCATACCTCGACTATCAGAAAAAGCATGACCTTGTAACAGTAATCGGAAACAAATATAGTGCAGGTCCTGACGATCTTCTTGACAAGATGGCCGCTCACGATGAAAAGAGCAAAGCTATGAGACAGGAACTCGGCCAGATGAGAAGAATGGTCGCAGAAGCAAGAATCAAGGATATCGAACTCGGTCTACGTGAACTTGATCCTGAGGCAAAGATGATAGTAAGAATCTACGATGATTTAAGACCTGACGATCTTATGAACATCGGTAAGGCTTTCATCGGAAATACGGACAAACTCGTGGCGCTCGCAACACTCACCGAAAATGTTGTAATGCTCTTCAGCGACGGCAGGAGCTTTGACTGCGGCAGGCTCATAAAGGAGAATGCTCCTATATATAACGGTAAGGGCGGTGGAAGAAATGACAACGCAAGAGCACTCTTCCCAAGCCAGGAATATCTCGAAACTTTCCTCGACCTTCTCGAAAAACATATACGTTAATTTATAGATGCCGGTTTCCCGGCGAATGCTGAATAATTTTTATCAGAAAGGATATCACGATGTACACAACAATCAAGAAAGAAGAATTAAAGAATCTCGTAATCAAAGTTCTTACAAAGCATGGCGAAACACAGGAAAACGCTGAAATACTCTACGACCTCATGTACGAAGATGAAATTTCAGGTAAGTCATCACACGGTTTTTACCGTTTCCCCGGCTTTATGCAGTCATTAAATCCTGACAATAAAAAAGACGCTGTTGAAGTTACAGTAAACGGTAACGTTATTTCTGTTGATGGTAAGAAAAACATCGGCGTTATTCCGATCAAAAAGGCTGTTGATAAGATTATCGAACTCTCAGAAACACAGAACATCATCGTTGCAGGCGTGAACAACTACGAAAACAACACCGGCGCAATCGGTTACTACGCTCGTAAGCTTGCAAAGGCCGGCCTCATCAGCATCATTACAGTAAGTTCAGAAGCATGCGTAGTACCTCACGGCGGTATGGACCTCATGCTCGGTACAAACCCTGTTGCAATGGGCTTTCCTTGCGGAGACAATCCAGTAATCACAGACGTAACTACTGCTGCTATGCCTTGGGGAAGAATCGCAGTTCTCGGTAAAGCTGGCCAGCCTGTTCCTGACGGAGTAATCATGGATAAGGATGGAAACCCTTCAAACGATCCTGATGATCTCATCAAGCGCGGCGGCAAGCAGCTTCCTCTTGCAGGTCACAAGGGATATGCTCTCGGAGTAGCAATGGAAATTCTCGGAGGAATCTTCGTAGGAGGTAAGGGCGGTAAGCATGCAGTTCCCGGTTCAGACGCTGCTTTCATCGTAGCTATGAAGAAGGATGCGTTCATCCCTGCTGAAGAATACGAAGCAAAGATGGCTGCCTTTGTAGACGAAGTAAAGAATTCAACCAAGGCTCCAGGCGTTGATGAAATAAGAATCCCTGGAATGCTCGGTCCTGACTACTTCGAAATGGCGGAATCAGACGAAATAACAATTCTCACAACAATATACAACGATATTCTTAAATACGCATAAACGGCAAAAAAATAGAGGCCGCACCTCCGGGTGCGGCCTCAGACTGTAGACAAAAGGCCTTCGGCATTTAACTGCCGAGGGCCTTTCTTCATACAGTGTTAGATTTTTAAGCAAAACTGATGTTGTTTCTCAAAAAACAGGACTTACTCACCCTGTTTTTCTCCCTCATATCGAGGATATTTATCAGTTTCTTTATGTTTATGCATGTGAAAGTCATGCCGACCTTCATCGCCATTTTTTCTTTACCTATCTGATTTGTGTAGCGCATTCCATGATGCTCTTTTGCGGTACCGAAGATTCGCTCTATCGTTTCTTTACGTTTGTTGTAAAGCTCCTTCATTCCGATAGTGTACCTGATATCTTCGCATATTTCCATGTAATCATTCCAGACATGCTGCATGATGACCTTTTCATGGTTTTTGCTCTTTGTGCACTCACTCAGTCTCGGACAGTTTGCACAAATGTTACCGTTGCTCTTGTACTCACGATAGCCTTCTCTGTTTGTTGTTCGATATGTCAGAACCTGATTCTCAGGGCATATGTAACAATCATGATACTCATCGTACACATATTCGTGCTTTTTCATGAAACCTTTCTTCCCGCCCGGTGCCTTGTATGGGAATACCGGAGTAAGATTTGCATCAAGAAGCAGTTTTGCTATTGCTGGTGTTTTGTATCCTGCATCGAGAATTACCTTGTCAAGTTTGAACAAACCACTAAGCTTTTCGTAGAGTGCTGGGAATGTCATACTGTCATGTTCATTTCCAGGATGTATTGTGTATCCGAGAATCCAGCCGTTCTTGTCACACGCTGCTTCTACCGCGTATGCAAAGACTTCTTTGTGTTCTCCTTTATGAAACCATCCGCTTTCAGGATCTGTCGTACTGACCTTACGTTCTTTTAAATCAGAGTTGTCTTCTCCTCCGGTGCCGCCTGAAGTATTGTCACTGTCGTTGTCATCCTTATCCTCATCATCCTTGAGTGGCTTCTTGCCGTGAACTTCTCTGTCACTCTGAATTTCCTGTTTAAGTGCTTCGTCGTAAAAACGTGCCGCCTTCTTTGCTACAAGGATATTCTTTGCCTTCTTTCTGTTTGCGCAGGCTTTCACATGAGTGGCATCGATAAAGACTTCGTCAGTAGAAACAAGACTGT
>SVCW01000033.1 GCA_015058155.1 Clostridiales bacterium
TATTCATACCATTCATCGGTATCTTGACTTTCAGAAATGATTTTATCAGCAATGGCACAAGCATATTTGTCATCTTTTGCTGTTAACTTTGCAATTATACCCTGCATAGAAACTCACCTCCAAATTCTTATTTTCCTAATTTATCGTTCAGTTCACTTTATCATATTTTTTCGCCGCTTTCAACGCATAGTGAAACTGACGAAGATAACATCCCTCAGTCCAAAAAGTCTTTGGATTATTCGCACTCACGGCCATCCGTTCCAAACTTTCGTTGTGTTTTCTCCTTTTCTTAAGAAACATAAACATAAACGCGTCACTTTACACGCACTGCCGTGAGTGCTATAATCACAGCATAAGACTGCAACTAATGTTGAATCCAAATACAAAACTGCCACCGGGTAGTGAATGCAAAAGACAAGCATTCGTCTGCATATCGTTAGGTCTTTGAAGATATGCACACGGATGCTTATTTAAAAGGAGGAACTAATATGTTCAGAGAAATGAGAAGACAGGACAAGAAACTCTCAATGGAAGAGTGCGTAAAAGTCCTTACAGAAGAAACTCGCGGCGTACTTTCCGTACTCGGCGATGACGATTACCCGTATGCTGCACCAATCAACCACTACTACAACGAAGAAGACGGAAAGCTTTATTTCCACATGGGACCTTGGGACGGTCACAGATTAAACGCGCTCAAGAAGCACGACAAAGTCTGCTTCTGCACAATGGACAAGGGTTACCAGGAAGAAGGCGACTGGGCATGGAATGTAAAGAGCGTAATCGTTTTCGGAAGGATGGAAATTTCAAGAGACCTCGACCTTATCCGCGATATCATGATTAAGCTCGCACACAAATTCACAGATGACGATGATTTCATCCTCGGCGATATCGAAGCGCAGGGCATGGAAACTCTTCTTCTTGTTCTTACACCTGACCACATTTCAGGAAAGCTCGTGAACGAATCCTAAGTTTTCAAGCCATTCAGAGGCACCCACACTGCAGAAATGCCTAAAATTCAAAGCTAATTTTACACAGCAGAAAGGCCCTGTAATTCAGGCACGTTTGCCAGAACAACAAGTACATATTCTAAAAAAAGCTTCAGGCATGTTTTCATTACAAAACGCCTGAAGCCTTTCTTTTTAATTCGTCCTTTCGCCAATCACGAGTTAATTCGTCTTTTCGCCAATCACAAGACTGAGTGTCATCTGGCGACCGTCTCTCAAGATAACGATTTCCCTGACATCGCCCGGCTTACAACCCTTGAATGCTTCTGTAAGATCGTTTGCGGATCTGATTTCGGCATCGTCTACGTAGCAGATCATATCGTTTTCACGGAAACCCGCTTCGATTGCCTCTTCACCATAAACTTCGTCTACGTAAATACCAAGGTTTCTGACGCCATAGAAGAAAGCATCTGTAATCGATGTGAAGTCGCGGAATGTCATTCCTACATCAGGACGCCCCTTAACATATCCGTGATCAATAAGTTCTTCGATTACAGGCTCCGCAGTATTAATCGGTATCGCAAAACCGAGACCTTCGACGTCGGAACCGGTCGACTTTGCTACCACAATTCCGATAAGTTCGCCATTCTGATTAAAGAGTCCGCCACCTGAATTTCCCGGATTGATCGACGCATCCGTCTGAAGAAGCGTCATGTCTTTTCCGTCTATCGTAATCTGGCGATCCTTTGCGCTTATTATACCGGCTGTCGCAGTTCCGCCGAGTTTTCCGAGCGGATTTCCGATTGCGACTGCAAGTTCCCCTACAACGAGTCTGTCGCTATCGCCAAACACTGCGCAAGTGAGTCCGTCTGCATCAATTTTTAAAACTGCAATGTCCGTTTCACTATCACGCCCTACAAGAGTCGCTTCGTATTCAGTACCGTTTTTGAGTCTCACCGCAATCTTGCGTGCGCCGTCTATTACATGGTTGTTTGTTGCAATATAGCCTTCCTTTGAAACGATTACACCTGAACCTGCACCTTCAGTTACATACTGCATCATCCAGCTGTCAGTTGCTATCATTTCCGTACGTATTTCGACTACTGCATTTTCGTTCAGTGCCACAATCTCTGAAATTGTCAGATTCGAGCCTGTTGCTTCAGCGAGATTAACCGCTGTAGCTATTCTATTATTATCCCCTATTGAAACATCACCGGTTTCCTGTGCTTCCCGGATTTCTGCCTTTTTATCCATGTAATCGTCGAGTGCGTTTGCTGCAAAGGCTCCCCCGAAACCGCAGACAAAAGAAAGAAGAATGCATGCTGCGACGATTATCGCTATACTTTTTCTGTTTCCCATTTAATATCACCTCTTCAAGAGGACTATACAATAATAATGTGGCGAAATTGTGAGTGATTATTGTTGTTTTGCAAAAATAAAGCCGGCATTTTCTGCCAGCTAATTTTAATTTTCCTTAAGTGCATCGAGTATTTCAAACGTCTTGAACCTGAGTACAATTCCCGGCTCTTCGAATTCAATTCCTTCGAGCGTCTCGCCTTCAGGATCGATTATACAAAGCGGCGGGAAGAGAACGCACCACCAGTTATCCCCTTTTGCTTCTCCTATATTTATAGTCAGCGCTTCGTAAAACCCTGCCGGGAATACGACATCACCGTACTTTTTCTTCGGGATCTTCGTCACATCGAGCACCGCATCTGCTTCGTACGAATATCCTTCCTCCGCAATCACGCTTTCTGCAATAGCTTCAATCTCTTCAAGATTTTCCGTCAGAAATTCCCTCGTCTCTGAAAGCGATAATTTCGCAGTTACAGTATTTTCAGTATCTCCCGCAGAAGCTTCAGAATCGTCCCGGCTTGCCGACTTCGTTTCCTTTTCAAAATCTGCAGCAGTCATTTCCGCCATCGTTTCATATGCAAGCATCTTGTTTACTTCTTCAAGCACTGCGTCCCTCACTTTTAGTTTGAGCGCCTGGTCTTCTTCACTGTTGCTGTTTGCCTTCACATGAAAACGTATGATTCCTTCATAGTTATCGTTCCTCTTGCTTCCTGCATAGGAAAACATCGCAGAAAGAGCAAGTATCATCGCAAAAATGATAAGCACTCTTCTCCTGTTTTCAAAACTCATATAAGCCCTCCGTTACGGTTTTCATCTTTTTCTTACGATGATTCTTGCCGCTTCGGAGAGCTTTTATACATTTTCTCTTTCCCGCTTTTACTTTACTATGAGGAGTTTCCTTCCTGATTCGAGCGTGTGCTCTTCGTCAAGTCCGTTGACGCGTACAACCTTTTCCACTGTCGTTCTGAACTTCTTTGCTACGTTCCACAGGCTGTCGCCATCTTTTGTCACATAGAGAATCATTCCCGGCTTCTTTTCACCTGACTCCTCCCGCACAGCAAACGCCGGTTTTCTTATGAGTCTTTTTTCAGATGTGCTTTTTACAATGCCTCTTGCTGAGATTCCGAGAAGAAGTTCAAACTGCCGTCCGCTGATTTTCTCGCATCTTATATCCCTGATAACGGCATATGCGAAGCTTTCCATACCGCTTCGTGCGCCTGCTATGTCGATGTTTCCTCTGAAAGGTAAGCTGAAGTTTAATTTCACAGGTTTTTCTTTTTTATCTTCAGGGAGAACAATCATCTCAGCCTCAATCATGCCGCTCACGTTTTCTTTTCCGTACTCGGACACTGAGTCGCAATCCCTTACTTTTCCGGAAACAAAAATTACTCTGTCAACATCGCCTGTTCCGTCAGGAACGTTCACAATCTCTCTTGCCTGGATTTCTACACTTCCTGTTCCTTCAACTGCATCTGAAACGAAATCTTCTGTTTCAAAAGTAAGCTCCTTGTCTATGCAGTACATGTCGGTTGCAACTTCGCTCTCAACATTCCGGAATACCTCAATCGCTACCTCGAGATTTCCTTCCATTGCAAAGTAAGGTGTTTTCGGCTCTCTTTCGTCTCTTTCGAAATCTTCCTCGTAATCATCATCTTCCGATGCTGTGCCTGCTCCCGGCTGCCTGATTTTTATAGTGAGATCGGAATCATCAAACGTTACTTTTGCGCCGAACTGTCCGTTTGCAGAAGAGAGAGTTATAAACTGTGTGAAATCCGTTTTACCCTGGTGCATGAACGGCGTGCTTATGCGTTCACCCGTTTCCTCATCTTCTACTCTTGAAAGGTATAAAATGTTGTAATATATGCTTCCGCTTATTACTGCCTTGTCACCTGTAACCTGCTTACTGTTTTCTACAGTTCGCAAATCATATTTCAGAATCTGCTCAGGTTCAGGCATTCCTTCCTTAAGAACGAGCCTTTCATTTATCGAAACTGAATCTCTTTTCTTCTGAATATTATCAATAAGCGTAATCTTTTCTTTTAATAATTCAACCTTTTCATCTTTTATTCCTTCGAACAGATCGAGACTCTTTTTCGTATATTCCCTGAGTGTCAGAAGGAGTGTAATCTTTGCCCTGAACTTTCTTTCGTTTATTACCGAGTACTCAATTTTTTCAATTCCAGCGCCTATGCCTACGCTCGAAAGCGGGGGAATTTCCATTCCTGTTTCAGTCTTAAAAGGTACTCTCGACTGAATTGTTATAATAGGATCCTTTCCCTCTTTTTCCGGTATATAAATAGTTTTAAGTGCAATATCACCTGTTATTACCATGTCAGGTTTCGGTGAAAGCCCTGTCTTCACTTCTCTTTCAGCTACTCTTGCGACTGCTTCCATCGAAAGGATTTTTTCCATGTCAGGCTTTATATCAGGCACGAGTATATCTTCTTCAACAGTTATGCGCACAGGCCCCCTGCCTGTAACTTCTGTATAATCAAGACTTGAAACAAGCATTTCACCGTCAAGGTATACGAGCTTTTCTGCCGTAACGGATACCGGTGCCGGAACTTCCTGGATAAGTGCTGTATCCTCTGCAATTACTTCTTTATCGTCTATTTGCGATATACGTTCAACTTCATAATCTTCCTGTACTTCTATATAATCGCATTCCTTACTATCGATTTCAGATGTCTCCTGTACTTCGTTCTCAAAGTCTTTCAGTTCCTGTACGGTTTCCGTTTCTTCTTCGCGTGCAGGCGTATGTATTCCTCCCAGTATTCTGTCATACGGTGTAGGATCAAATCCGTCCTCTTCATATCTCATGGTTCTTCCTCCAATTGCAAGCTTTCTTGGTTTACTATATGGCGACTTTCCCGGTAATATGCACATCTTAAAGAAAGAAGAAAAGAACCCTGCATACTTCAGAGTTCTTTTCTGTTTCCCTTCCGTAGGAGGACAGTCCTCGGATCATATTTTAATCATCGTATTCGTCGTCCCAGTCGTCATCATCGAATTCGTCGTCCCAGTCGTCGTCATACTTGTCGTCCCAGTCGTCAAAATGCTTATCGTCATAGTAATCGTCATCGACTTCGCTGTTTTTCCATACGATTTCACCAGTTACTGCATTGATGTCATATTCATATGAACGCTCGCCTGCCTCAAACTCAACTTCATAAACCATTACACGTCTTTCGAAATCGAGTTCACATTCGAAGTCTCGAACGTTTTCTCTTGAAACGCCTGCTTCCTTAAGGGCAATTTCCTTTGCCTTTTCATATCCGATGTATGCCTTGTCGCTTGCCTTTCCGCTCGCCTTTACGCTTTCAACCTTTCTTACTTCTGATTCGTTCAAAAGATTGAGTTCGTTTATTGTGAGTTTTGCCAGTTCGTCAACCTTCTTTGTGTTGTCCTTAAGTGCAATCTCTTTTATGAGTTTTGCCTTACCTTCTGTGATTCCGTATTTATCAGCAAACTTTTCAAGCTCTGTGTCTTTTGTAATAGTCTGGCTGAGTACAGCTCCGCTGAAGCCTCCGCCTGCGAGAATTTCATCGATTTCCTTTGAAACTTCGTTCTGGAGTCTTTCATTTACAGCCTGATCCTTGCCGTCAACGCTTACGAGGATTGAATTCTGGATTTCGGAAATATATCCTTCTTTGAGCATCGAACCTACGAGTGCGTTTACTGCAACATCAAGATTCGTTCCCTTGAGTTCCATATCGCCGATAATTACTCTGCCGTCTTCGTTCTTTGCGACAACATCGATAACTTTTTCGTTTTTGTTTACTTCTATTTCCACACTCGGATTTACATCAAGCATGATACTTGCTGCAAGTGCATTTTCTGTCACTCCCTGATATCCGAAAACGCTTCCGACAATTACCGCAAATGCCGCAGCAATTCCCGCATATTTCTTAATTCTGTTTTTCTTAGGTGTCATATGGACCACTACTCCCTTCTGTTCTTCGCAGTCGGAGAGGATTCTGTCCAGTATGTCCGGTGTTATTTTATTAACTGACTCTCTGAGTCTTTCTTCGATGTCAGCATTTCTTTTGTTTATATCTGCCATCTTCTCTCCTCCTACTCCAAAATATCTCTGAGTTTCTTTAGTGCCCTGTTGTACTTCGATATTACTGTCGGAAGTGCTATATCAAGCATCTCCCCGATTTCTCTGTGTTTAAACCCTGCTACAGCATGGAGCATTACAATCTGTCTTTCTTCATCGGAAAGGCGATTCATGCACTCACGTATCACAAGCTTGTCCACCTCTGTAATCCCTTTTACCTCTTCCAGTTTGCTGTCCCAGTCTTCCGGAATGTCCTGGGTCCTGTCTTTTTCCTTTATTTTCTTAAGGCAGAGATTTCTTGTGATTGTGAGAAGCCATGCGAGAGGTTTTCCCATTGGTTTATAGCCTCCGGCAGAATTCCAGACTGCTACATAACAGTCATGAAGCACATCTTCGGCATCATGTGTATTTTTAAGAATTGAAAGGGCAAATCCGTAAACCGAAGCTTTTGTGTTCTCGTAAAGTTCAGAAAGCGCATCCGTATCACCTCCGGCAACTCTTCCAAGAAGCTTTTCAGTTTTTACTATGTTTATATCTGTGATTTCATTTACCGACGCCAAGTAAATCATCTGACATCTGCTCCTTTCATATAGTTAATCTGCGGGAAGCCCGTTTTATTGCATTGAATTTTAAAAAATTTTTATAATTTTTTCTTAGGCCGGAGAAATTGCCTCCGGTTACATTCCTGTTGCTTCTACATATACCCAAAAAACCATATAAAAACCGGAGACCCGAAGCAAATGCCCGGATTTCCGGCTGTGATTTTAAAAATATGTTGCGCCTTCTACGCTCTTCTTTATTTTACGATGAAATCTTCAAATCCTTCGGAATACACTTTTGTCATGTCAGGAAGGATCCACATTGCATACGTATCGTCAAGTTTCTTAAGGAATTCCTTTCCTTCTTCAATATCCATATTGAAGAGTGCTGTTGAAACAGCATCCGCTACTCCTGAATGCGGAGTAAGAATAGATACTGAGAGATATCTGTCTTCAGGCATGAGCGAGTCTTTGTCTATGATATGATGGTAGTTCTTTCCGTCAACTGTGTAGAATCTCTGGTAGACACCGCTTGTTGCGAGCGACATTCTTTCAACTTCGATAAGTTCAACCGATACGTTTTCTGTATCTGAAAGGTCAGGGTTCTGGATTCCCACTGCCCAGAGGCTTCCGTCTCCCTTCACTCCGAGCGATCTGATATTACCGCCGACATTGAGAGCAGCGTTTACCCATCCGTCTTCTTCGAGCATAAGTGCCACCATTTCAGTTGCGTAACCCTTTGCGATCGCTCCTACGTCGAGTGCCATTTCAGGATCTTCAAGATATACAGTCGAATTTTCACGGTCGATTATCATCTTTGAAATGTCTGTGTGTGCGTTTGCTTCGATGAGTCTTTCCATCTTAGGGAGTTTTGCATCTTCAGGAAATGCTATTCCGTGAGTTCTTGTGTTGTGCCATATTTTGAGCACGCTTCCCATCGCAACATTTATTTCGCCGTCACTTTTTTCGTAATATTCGACTGCCATTTCAAGCATGTCTATGATTGCAGGGTCAACTACTACGGGTTCGCCGTTTCCGGCATTTTTGTTTATAGTGTAGATGTTGTTTATACCTTCGTATTCGTTGTAAATGTTATATAGCTTGTGGTATCTGAGAAGTTCTTCGTGGAGTTTCTCCGCTGCCGCATTGAAATCTTCCTCGCTTTCTGAATACGCAATAAAAGTGATTGCTGTATCAAACGCGTCGATATACGTTTTCATGTAGCGTTCCTTCTTCGGTCCGCCGCAGGCTGCAAGTGAGCCAAGCACCAATACAAGCACCAAAACTGCTGCCAATATACGTCTCTTCTTTGACATCATAATTATCTCCAATCTTATATGTTTTCCCGGGTCATCAATAAATGCTTTCAAAAACTCACTTTTTATGACCTTTTGACAGCATTTATGCTTTTGTGCTCCGGCTCTAGTAAATAAGGCGCGCCCATTTGAGCGCGCCTTCATTATTTCTTCTTCACAGCTTCGGGTCCTCAGACCCGAAACTCACTAAATAACTACGCTATGTAATTAGATAGCAGCTGCAACTGCAGCAACGAAATCTGAAATGTCCATTGTGCATCCAGCGAGGAGAGCTTCGTCAGTTGATACCATGTGACCGTTTGATTCAACGAGTTCCATAGCGCCAACTTCGTCAGCAGTCATTCCTACGATGTAAGCTTCGAATGCAGCAATCTGCTGGTACCATTCACCTTCTTCGAGAGGTGATACAGGTCCCATACCATAAGCTTCCTTGAGGTCCTTCTTAGTTGTTACTGATTCTGGAGCGATTCCCTTACCGTCAGCAGTAACAGCGATCTTAGCCTGTGTGCAGTCGATGTAAGCGCCTGTGATTACGCCTTCATCGTCACTTGCGTATGCAGCATAAGTTGAAGTTGAGAATGCAACTCCGTCAGCATCTTCTGAAGCGTCAGTTGATGATGCCATGTCTGATACGATACCGAGTGCGAGGTTTGAACCAGCGCCACAGTCAACAGCCTTGTTGCAAGCGTCAACGATTGCAGCCTGGAAGTCAGTGATCTGCATTGTGCATCCAGCGAGAAGAGCTTCGTCAACTGGAACCATGTGACCGTTTGAAAGAACTGTTTCGATAGCAGCTACTTCGTCAGCTGTCATGCCGATAACATATTCTTCGAACTTAGCGATCTGCTGGAACCATTCGCCTTCTTCAAGAGTTGAAACTGGAGCCATACCGTAATCGAATTCCTTAACCTTCTTAGTTACGAATTCAGTGTCCTTGTTGAGAACTTCACCTGTTGCAGTGAAAGCCATCTTGTTCTGAGCTACGTCGATCTTGCAAGCAACGATCTTTCCTTCAGCGTCGAGGATAACTGCAGCTGCAGTTCCGTCCTGCTGTGCGTTTCCGTCAGCATCTTCTGAAGCGTCAGTAGCCTTGAGTGACATTGATACTCCAAGTCCGAGCTTGTAAGTAGCATCTGTATTAGTATCTTCTCCGCCGCCACCGCAAGCAACGAGACCGAGAACTAATACGAGTGCGAGTACGATTGAAAGTACTTTCTTCATTTTGTTTTCTCCTTTTTTGTTAAAACCTATAAGTTTTTATATATATCACCGAAGCGTATATATCATAATTACCTTGCGTTTTTTACACGCAAAATAGAGGCATGTCTGCCTTCTTGTAACATTATACCCTAAGTTGCCTTAAATGTTCAAGTGCTTTTGATGTAACAAAACCAATAAAAAGTCCCGTTAATTCGCCAATTATAACGAGAGGCGCAAGATATGCGAAGAGTCCTTTCGTTTCCATGACGAGAACAGCCATCAAGACCTGTCCGACATTATGGAAAACTCCGCCTGCCATGCTCACACCGAAGATACTGAAAATCTTCGTCATCTTAAGTCCCTGCATCACAAAAATGCTCAGCATTCCTCCGGCAAGGCTGTAAAGAGCCATTGTCGGATTTCCGAAAAGCGCTGACATGATGAGGATTCTCACAAAGCTGATTGCAAGAGCACTTTTGAAATCGATTTTGTAAAGTGCAAAAACTACGACAATATTTGCAAACCCGAGTTTTACTCCAGGAATTCCGACAGCTATCGGAATCATCGCTTCGATATAGGAGAAGATTGCTGCGAGTGCTACAAGTACGCCGCAGAGAACCATTCTGTTAGTGCGCAATTATATCCACCTCGCTATCTCCCGTATCTTTTATCTGAAGGATTACTTTGTTCGGCAGGCATACGATCTGCTCGTTTCCGCGAGAAATCTTCTGATGCTGCACGCAGTGCTGGTTATCGCATCCGGCGCGGTCCATATATACCTTGCCGCCGCTCACAACAGCCACATTCACATCGCCCGCATACTGATCATCTGCAAGAAGTTCATCGAGATATTCTCCTATTACCTTCTTCATCGCTCTGGCATCATCGGCGTTTGCCATGTCAGTTGTTTCGAGTCTTCCGAGAAGTTCATCACCCGAAATCTCTCCTGCAATCTTGCCGTCCTTTATGACAACGACTGCATCTTCAGAAAGGCTGTATTCGCCAAGTTCTTCACCACGCGCAGTTACAGTCACGGAAGTTCCCGAATCAGTAAAATACATCACCGACCAGGCAAGAATCGCAGCAGCAAAAATCACAAACATGACTGCGAGCACAATATCCGCTTTTTTAAGTTTCAATTCCGCCATTACGACTCCTTTTCCTTTTTGGAATAATTTCCGCCGACCAACAAAATACCTTCCAAACACAACAACAGAAGTAGCACTTCTGTACATAAGTAACAGAGGCAGCCAATTACTATTACTGGAGCTCGCAGAAGTGTCCTCGCCGGATGATTACTGTGACATCCGGCTCGGAGGACTTCTGCGAACTCATATAACACTACTTCTTACGAAGATGTTTCTGAGCTGCCTCTGTGAATGTTCAATTATAACCTATTTTGTGAAGTTTCTAGGAACAACCTGGATGATGTGCATTGGACATTCCTTAGCACACATACCGCAGTTCTTACACTTTTCAGGATCGATAACAGCGTGGTTATCAACGATTGAAATAGCGTCGAACTTACAAGTCTTCACGCACTTACCACAAGCGATACAACCAGCTTCGCAAACCTTTCTTGTGTCTGCGCCCTTATCTTCTGAGCTGCAGCCAACGAATACTCTTGAGCTAGCCTTTGCGATTGTGATGAGGTTCTGAGGACAAGCGTTAGCACAAGCTCCGCATCCTACACACTTTGATCTGTTTACTACAGCAACTCCGTCGATGATGTCCATTGCACCGAACTTACATGCTGCTACGCAGTCTCCGAATCCAATACAACCGAACTGGCAAGCGTTTCCTGCCTTAGTTGTCTGAGCTGCCATCTTACATGATCTGAATCCAGTGTAAGCTGAAACCTTCTTTTTCTTGTCACAAGTTCCTCTGCACGCAACTCTTGCTACGAGAGGATCTGCTTCATCGCCTGCTTCTCTTCCGAGAGCTGCTGCGATTGCTTCTGCTACTGCTGCGCCGCCAGGTACGCAAGCGTTTACAGGAACACTTGGATCTGCTGCTACTGCTCCGGCATAGTCATCACAACCTGCGAATCCACATGCACCACAGTTTGCACCAGGAAGACATTCTCTAACCTTGATCTGGTTAGGATCTACAGGAACAGCCATAAACTTAGCTGCAATTGTAAGTATAATACCAGCTACGAGAGCTACTGCTCCGAGTAAGAGAAGTGAATATACAAATTCCATACCATTTCCTCCTTCTCTTTAACCAAAGATACCTTCAATTACGCCACTGAATCCCATGAATGAGAGTGACACGATTGAAGCAGCGATAAGTGTTGCAGGGATTCCCTTGAAGCACTGGAGATAGTTGTTGTTTTCAGTTCTCTGACGTACGCCTGCAAAGATAATCATTGCGAGCATGAATCCGAGTCCAGCACCAAGTGAATTGATCATTGACTGACCGAAACCGTAAGCTTCGTCGATGTTCATTACACAAACACCGAGTACTGCACAGTTAGTTGTGATGAGCGGAAGGAATACACCAAGTGACTTGTGAAGTGCAGGGATGTACTTCTTGAGCGCGATTTCAACGAGCTGTACGAGTGAAGCGATTACGAGGATAAATACGATAGTCTGCATGTATCCGAGTCCGAAATTGTCAAGAAGCTGCTGGATCGGCCATGTAGCTGCAGTTGCAAGAAGCATTACGAAGATTACAGCACAGCTCATACCGAATGCTGAATCGAGCTTCTTTGATACTCCGAGGAACGGACAGATTCCGAGGAACTGTACGAGTACGAAGTTATTTGTAAGGATGGCTGCGAGTAAAATTGTTACCATTTCTGTCATTATAACGCACCTCCTTCTGCTGTTTCAGTTTCAGGCTTTGCTTCAGCGATTGCTTCCTTGATTTCTTCAGCCTTTACTGTGATGAATTCATCAGCACATCCGTCAACACATGCTCCTACGTGTCCGCAGAATGATGAACCAGGACAGCCCATGCAGCCTGATGCTGCGTTTGCGCTTGCCTTTCCGTCTGTGAGCTTGTTAACGAGCGCGATGAGGCAACCGAATACGAAGAATCCGCCAGGAGCGAGCTTCATGATTGCCATTGGTTCGATAAGGTTTGTTGTAAGTTCGAATCCGAGAAGAGTTCCTGCTCCGAGGAGTTCTCTGATAGCACCCATTACGAAGAGAGCGCCTGTGAATCCGAGTCCCATACCTGCTCCGTCAAGAGCTGAGTCAACTACTGAATTCTTGCTTGCGAAAGCTTCCGCACGACCAAGAATGATACAGTTTACTACGATAAGCGGGATATAAAGTCCGAGTGACTTATCGAGTGCAGGGATGAATGCCTTGAGCATGTACTGCACGATTGTTACGAATGTAGCGATTACTACGATATAACAAGGGATTCTAACCTTGTCAGGAATAATATTCTTTAAAGCTGCGATAAAGATATTTGCGAAAATGAGTACTACTGTTGTAGCGAGTCCCATACCTGCTCCGTTAATCGCACTTGAAGTTGTTGCGAGTGTCGGACAAGTTCCGAGTACGAGTACGAGTACAGGGTTTTCCTTAATGAGACCTTTTAAAAAGATTGACATCTTGCCACCTTTATTTTCCATTAAATAACACCTCCCATTGCCTCGAACTGCTTGATACCAGCCTTAGCGCAGTCGTAAACACCAACTGATGTCATTGTTGCACCTGAAATAGTATCAATCTTTGTAGCGTCGCCGCTTGATCCTCTTGTGATCTTAGTAGCTCCGATGAACTGTTCAATATATGTAGGTTCATCAGCGATAGGTCTTGTACCGATACCAGGAGTTTCTCCGTGTTCAGTAACCTTGATGCCTGTGATAGCACCGTTATTGTCGATACCAACTACTGCCTTGATAGGAGTTCCTGCGTTGTATCCGATACCGTTTGTAACTACTACCATACCAACGCCGTTGTTTGCCTTGTGTACTTCAAGAGCATTTTCTGCAAGAGTTACGCCTTCAAGCTTAGTGAAAGCATCTGCACCAGGAAGTACTTCGAGACAGTCTGCTGCGAACTGTTCTTCAGGAGTGAGCTGTACAGGAGCGTCGTATGATGCGCCATTGCAAACTTCAAACTGAAGGATAGTTGCATCGATTGCACCGATGATTGCCTTTGATGAATAAGTAGCACCACCGATAACGTTTGCGCCGTCTGTTGAAGTAGCGCCCCAGAACTGTCCGAGGTAAGCTTCTTCAAATGCCTTAGTTCCGAGACCAGCTGTTTCAGCATGGTTCATAACCTGAAGACCTGTGATTTCGCCGGCTGCATTGATACCAACCATTGACTGTACCTGTCCGCCGTAACCGCCTACTGATGCTGTTACTACGAAACCTTCGCCGTTTCCTGCCTTCTGAACTTCGAGAACGTTTTCAACGAGTGTAACGTCTTCCATTACTGCGAAGTCTGAACCGCCAGGGAGTACTACTGCGAGAGCGCCTGATGCAGCGTCAGCTTCACGCTGAGCGATGATAGGCTTTGTCATGATGTATGTACCTGTTAAGAGCGCTGAAGCTACGAGACAGATAACGAGGAGCACTACTGTTGGTGCGAAATATTCTTTGAACTTGCTGTTACCCATTAGTTCGCACCTCCTTCTGCTGCTTCTGCCTTAGGAGCCTTCTTTGTCTTCTTCATAGTAAGAGTATCGATGTGTGGAACGAGGATGTTCATGAGAATGATTGCAAATGATACACCTTCAGGATAAGTTCCGTATACTCTGATAAGCATTGTGATAAGTCCGCATCCGATACCGTAGATGATTCTTCCTACGAGTGTTGCAGGTGAAGTTGTAGGATCAGTTGCCATAAAGATAGCACCGAGCATAACGCCACCGGCGAGGATGTGGAATACAGGGTCCTGACCAACTGCTACTGCAAATAACGCTACAGTTCCAACGAATGCAAGCGGAATGCAAGGGCAGATGATCTTCTTGATTACGAGATAGATTCCGCCGATGAGAAGAGCTGCTGCACTTACTTCACCGAGTGAACCTGAAATGTTTCCGATAAACATATCCATATTTGATGGAACCTTTGGCCCTGATACGAGTCTTTCAAGAGGTGTTGCTCCGCAGATTGTATCAGCAACTGAAATAGCCTTTGTGCCTGCGATAGGGAACTTTGTCATCTGAGTTCCGAAGCTTACGAGAAGCACTGCTCTTGCTGTTACTGCAGGGTTAACAAAGTTCTGTCCGTATCCTCCGAAGAGCTGCTTTACTACTACGATAGCAACAAAGCAACCTACAACTGCCATCCAGATTGGAAGAGTTGATGGAAGGTTGAATGCGAGGATGATTCCTGTTACAACTGCTGTAAGATCACCAGTTGTGTTTTCTCTCTTAGCGAGTTTTTCGAACGCATATTCAAATAACACACATGCAGCTACGCAGACTACAGTGAGTATTAAAGCTCTAACGCCAAAGTTGTATACTGCAAAAATAAGTGCAGGTACAAGCGCGATAATCACGTGAATCATGATTCCGCTTGTTGTGTTCTTGGCGCCTATGCGTGGAGCTTTTGACTTAGTTTCTTTTACGTTGTCCATGATAACTCCTTTAATAAACCACCTTTCATTTTTAGCAAAATATTTATTGTTAAAAAAAATACAACCAATTTTGCACCAATTTATATTATATAACCCGAACTGTCAATTAGGCAAGGATATTTTGCTTTTCAAGACACTTTTTTGTTAAATTATAAACGCCTCGAAATGTTGAAATTCTCACACTTCGAGGCGTCTATTGCATAATTTTTCCCAGATGTTGATGTGTCTACTTCTTCATATACTACATAATCTGTCCCGGCATGAGAATTATGAAGATGATTGCACAAATCAGAGTAATAAGTATTGTCACCATTGTGTTGCCTGCAGGCTCTCTTACAATGTCAGGATTGTATGCTCCTGTACCAAACGGGCTCTTCATGAACTTTCTTGTATCGTTATAGATGTTTTTGAAGAATTCACCAAGTCCGAGCTGAGTTGTAACGCAAAGTGACGAGAAATCCTTTACGATTCTTGCAAACGGCTTTCTGTAGAGCCAGTCTGTATCGAGCGAAAGCGCTGAATGCGGCTGCATGTGCTCGATATACATTACAAACGGTACGATTGAAACTCCGAGGAGCTGTACGTACTGTACAAGGTGATCAAGTGTAAACGGATGATATTCGAATTCGTATGGTAAGAATTCGTAAAGCGCATGTGGGAATACTCCGTAAATTACGCAGAGCGTTGCTCCGATAATCATAGCTACGTACATATTCTTTGGCACAGGTCTCATAGTAACGTCTGCCTCTTCACCGAAGAAGATGAAATATCCCATCTTCATAACGATTGAGAGGAAAGTACCGACACTTGCGAGCTGGAGAAGGAGTTCCGCCATAGGATAGCCCGCTTCACAAGCTGCTGTGATAGTAATCGACTTACTGATGAAACCGTTGAAGAACGGTACACCGGCAATTGAGAATGCCGCTACTGTGAAGCAGATGAATACTACCGGCATCTTCTTTGCCATACCGCCGAGCTGGTTGATCTTTCTTATTCCTGTAGCACGGATGATCGCTCCCGCACACATGAAAAGAAGTGACTTGTAGAGGATATGGCTGAATGCGTGTGCTGTCGCTCCGTCAAGTGCAAGCGCTGTTCCGATACCCACGCCGCATACCATGAATCCTACCTGGCTGACGATATGATATGAAAGAAGTCTTCTCATATCGTTTTCGATAAGCGCGAAGAGAGCTCCGTAGAGTGCCATAACTACGCCTGCCCATACGAGGAATTCTGTTCCTGCGAAAATTCTGATGAGGCAGTAAACCGCAACCTTTGTAGTAAATGATGAAAGGAAAACACTTCCTGTAACAGTTCCTTCAGGATATGCGTCAACGAGCCAGCCGTGGATAGGCGGAATCGCTGCATTTACCGCAACACCGATAAGAATCAGCCAGAAAGCTGCATCCTGCGCTTCAGATACATTGCTTACCATGATATCTCCGGCTGAAACCTTAAGAATAATTCCAAGGAGAAGGAGGTTTCCGCCGAGCATATGTACGAGAAGGTATCTGAAACCGGCCTTTACTGAAGCTTCACTCTTGTTTGCCCAGATAAGGAAGAGTGATGCTGCCGCCATGAGTTCCCAGAAGAAGATGAGCGTCATCCAGTCTCCTGCAAGAGTTACGCCGAGCGCTCCGCCTGCATAGAGCATTGATGCTGCTTCTTCAAGTCTGCTCTTGTTGTGCATTGAGTAGATAGCACCGATAAGCGCCATCATGCTGAAGATCATGCCGAATACATAGTTAAGTCTGTCAACGACAATCACAAAAAGTGTCATATCGTTAATAAACGATAAAGTGCACACATCGCCCGCTTTTAAGATAAGCATAAATACGAGCGCGATAGCAGGTCCGATTACGTTTACGATACCTGCGATTTTTCTCGGCACTATTGCCGAGATAATTCCTGTAAGTATCAGGATGAGTCCCGGATGGACAAAGAGTGGAATGCTGTTTATCATTATTCTTTGTCACCTCCGTTCTTCCTGTCGTAGTAATCTTCATCTCTCTGGAGGGCTGGTGCGAGTACTTTCTTCGCAAAAAGGATGAGAATCCATCCGCCGAAGAAAGCGATAAGCACATCGAATCCGGGCACTACATGCCAGATTTCGTGACCGTGCGGGTGAGCAAATATCGCTTCAAGCACAATCGAAATGATAACTACTACTGCTATTATAAGGTAAATCTTTTTCTTTGTTTCTTTACTCATTACATCGCACCTCCTGTAATAGCTCCTGCTGCAATAACAGCAAGGTCATAGAGGTTTGCTCCGAAGTTCGGCATGATACCGAATAATACGGAGAGTACCGCTGTAACGCAGATCGGGATAAGCATGAACGGATTTGCTTCGTCATACTTTGTGAATTCTCCCTTGTTGTTCTTCTTGAAGAAAGCAATGTAGCAAACAGGCATGAGGTACGAAAGACCGAGGAGCGCTGATGCTGCAAACACAGCAATGTAGAGCGGCTGGCCTGCCTGTATTGCTCCGAGGAGAATATCCCACTTACTTATAAATCCTACGATAAA
>SVCW01000034.1 GCA_015058155.1 Clostridiales bacterium
TCCCATCAGGTGTTTCTGCCCATATTCCTTGACGATAAAGCTCGACACATTTTCTCTTAAATTCATAACTGTAACGCATAGAAAAACCCCCTCTACTGGTTTTGTCCAGTAAAGGGGGTACATATCACTGAAGTCTCTTGTTTTTTTTATGACCACGCATAAAACGCAGCTTATAATAATTCTCCTTTGAAGAAAAACTATTTGATGATAACGCCCTTCTGGATGAAGATGTTTCCGTAAGGATCAGTTTCGCCTGTTGCGATAACAAGGTCGATAGGCTTTGCTTCTCTCCAGAAGTCAGCATCTTCGTATCTTGGAATCTGCTTTAAGTGTGGGAATCTTGCAGCTTCTTCACTTTCGAGGAATACTTTGTCATACTTTTCGAAGCAAGGAGGAATAGGTCTTCCGTCTTCAGGAGTTGAAAGTCTGATTGGATCTTCAATATAATCATCGAGTGGGATAAGGTCGAGGATAGCCTTTACTACTTCAGGTCCTCTGATGCCGTCGAGTCTTACTTTGTAGCATCTGTCATGACCGATTGTGTTGAAGTCGCAGTTTGCGTCGCAAACCATGATTCTTGAACCGTGACCGATGATATTGAGTGCATAAATTAAATCAGGTGAAACGAATGCAGGGATATTCTTTAACATTTTGGTGTCCTCCTAAATATTCTGATATTTCTTAAATGTTACCACGAAAATGCAAAACTAACAAGTGGAAAGAGACGTAAAAACACATCATGTTCATAATGTAACATAGTCGCTTTCGGTAAAATTTCCGGCTTTACATGAGGCACTATTGTTTTTATAATTATCTTGGCAGATGCGAGAGCATCCGCAGGCACGTTAAATTTAAGCTTTAGCATTGTACAAGGAGAATCCATGGAAAAGATTAATCTTTGGATAAAAAGAGAAATAGAAGAAACAACGTTACTTCTTCGCTATATACCGGCGACAGTCGTAACGCTTTTTGTCGTTTCCGTTGTATCCATGAACCTCCTTGCAAACAAGACGATTTTCATGCGCGAGTGGATTGCAATCGATGCCGGTATCCTTATTTCCTGGCTGTCTTTCATGTGCATGGATATCATAACAAAACATTTCGGACCGAGAGCTTCAAACAGAGTGTCGGTTCTCGCGTCGGGAATCAATCTTCTGACATGCCTCATTTTCTTTGTGGCAAGCATCATTCCTTCAAATGCAAACGATTATACTGCTTTTGACACGATATTCGGGGGAACATGGTTTGTACTTCTCGGAAGCACGGTCGCATTCCTTTCATCAGCCGTCATAAATAACAGCCTCAACCACGCAATCGGAAGTGCTTTCAAACACAATCCTGACGGCAGACTTGCATTTGCAATGAGAGCATATGTATCGACTTTTATCGGTCAGTTTTTTGATAACTTCATCTTTTCAGTTATAGTATTCGTTTTCTTTGCACCGATTTTCTGGGACGGATTCTGCTGGACGATTCTTCAGTGCAGTACATGCGCACTTACAGGTGCACTTCTTGAACTTATAATGGAAATCGCTTTTTCACCAATCGGCTATCGCATCGTGACAAAGTGGAAGAAAAACGAAATCGGAAAAGAATATATAGATCGCGCAGGCGAAAGGAGATAAAAGTATGAAAGTACTTATTACGGGAACATCACAGGGAATCGGAAAAGCGATAGCTGAGTATTTCCTTGAAAAAGGACATAGTGTAATCGGAATCGACAGAAACGATGCATCAGTTTCTGATGAAAATTACACTCACTACATCTTGGATGTGAGAGATAAGGAAAACTATCCTGAAATCGAAAAGCCTGAGATTTTAATAAACAATGCAGGAACGCAGAACGAAGACGATATCGATATAAATTTAAAAGCCCTTATAAGTATTACTGAAAAGTATGGTGTGCATGAAAATATAAAGGCGGTTCTCAATATCGGTTCTGCAAGCGGACATACGGGTTCTGAATTCCCTGAATATGCTGCAAGCAAAGGCGGAGTTCTTGCATACACAAAGAATGTTGCGATGAGAATTGCGAAGTTTGGTGCAACTTGTAACAGTCTTGATCCGGGCGGAGTCCTTACGCCTCTCAACGAGTGCGTGATTGATGATCCAGAGCTCTGGAAAGAAATAATGGATGAAACTCCTCTTAGAAGATGGGCAACAACACGCGAAATCGCAGAGTGGGCATACTTCCTCACAGTCACAAATTCATTCTGCACAGGCCAGAATATTCTTGTTGACGGTGGTGAATCGATTAATTACAATTTCGTGTGGAAAGAAGAATAGGTAAGCTGAGAGAATAAATAAGGCGCCGGGATTAAAATCCTGACGCCGTTTTTTTATGCACTGATTTCATTATTATGATCTTTTAAAATCTTCTTATATACAAAGATGAAAGCTCCAAGCTGTACAAGGAATGTTACTGCCCATGTAACAGGGTATGAGATGAAGAGGCATTCAGGAGTATGAATTGCTCTGAACACTGTGAGTACCCAGCCTACACGGAGTCCGCATACGCCGACAACTGAGATAACCATTGGCACGAATGATTTTCCAAGTCCGCGAAGTGCGCCTGTTGTACATTCCATAAGTCCGCAGAGGAAATAAGGGAGACATACGAAGAGAAGTCTTGTCATGCCGTATCCAATTGCTTCCTGTGAGTCAGTGATATAGATTGAGAGGAGCGGTCTTCCGAAGATGCATACGCCGCCTCCGAAAACGAGACCTACCATAATAACACTTGCAAAACAGATCTTTGTAATTTTTCCGATTCTGTCATACTTTCCGGCACCTGCATTCTGACCGATGAAGTTGACCATTGTCTGTGAAAACGCATTTAATGCAACGTATACGAAACCTTCAATGTTTCCTGCAGCAGCATTTCCACTCATGAAGATATCACCAAATGAGTTTACTGATGATTGGATGAGGATGTTTGAAATTGAGAAAAGTGAACCCTGAACTCCGGCAGGAAGTCCGATTCTTAACATTTCCTTGAACTGCGGGATGTGGAAACGGAGCTTGCTCAAATGAAGCTTGCAGGCATCTGTTCTTCTCATAAGAGCTCTTATTACGAGTGCTGATGCAAGTGCCTGTGACATGATTGTAGCAAGAGCAACACCGGCAACATTCATATGGAAAACAGTTACAAAAACAACATTTAAACATACATTTACAACACCTGCAAGAGTGAGGTAAATAAGCGGACTCTTTGTATCTCCGACAGCACGGAGGATTGCCGCACAGTAGTTATATAAGAGGACGAAGATTACACCGCCGAAATATATTCTCATATATCTTACTGAGAGCGGAAGGATTGTGTCAGGAGTATCCATAAGTGTGAGAAGCGGTTTTGAAAGGAAAAAACCGAGAAACGCGAGGATAAGACCGCCTACTATTGCAATAGGAATTGCAGTATGGAGAGTGTTCTGAACATCTTCATCGTTTCCTTTTCCCATTCCGTAAGCGATAAGAACTCCGGAACCTACTGAAAGACCGATAAAGAAATTGAGAAGTAGGTTTGTGATTGCGCCTGTTGCACCGACTGCACCTACACTTATACTTCCGCAGAACTGGCCTACGATTACAAGATCGGCAGCATTAAAAAGAAGCTGGAGTATACTTGTAAGAATGATAGGAACTGTGTAGCGTATAATGTTAGGAAGGAGCGGGCCGTTAAGCATATCAACATTACGTTTTGCCATAAAAAAGCCTCCTTTATATAAAATGTAAAAATAAGCACATAAAAAGAGTTCTTACTGAACTCCGACACTATATTTTACAACGTTGGTATGACAATTGGAATACCTTTTTTTAAAAAAGTAACAGAAAAAAGAAACTGGCAATTTTCGGAATTTTAATGAAACTTTATTGAAATAAAGTGCTTTAAAATGTATAATTCGATTAACCGGATGTGCATTTCGCACAGATATAACTAGATTTAAACAGGAGGTAGAAATGGGAAAGTTATTAAAGAAAGGTCTTGCGCTTACGCTTGTACTTGTGATGGTTATTTCAGGAGGAACTTTTGCGTTTGCGCAGGAAAAAGAAGACGTAGTTAAAGACTCGCTTCTTATGACAATTGATGAACTTAAAGCGGCAGATTATCCTGAGGCACCGGCTCAGAAACCTGCAGTAATGCTTAACGGCGAATACGTAGCATTTACTGACGCAAACCCTGCAAACATCAGCGGCAGAGTAATGGTACCATTCCGTGCAATTCTCGAAGCTATGGGCGCAGTTGTAGATTATGACAAGGCTACAAAGGAAATCAGCGCTGTACTCGGAGATAAGGAAATTTCTTTCTATGCAGGAAAGCCTGATATCAACATCGTTGAAAACGGTGTGGAATCAAAGATCACAATGGATGTGGTTCCTTTTATCGATGCATATTCACAGCGTACATATGTATCAACAAGATTCGTTGCTGAAGCATTCGGCCTTTCAGTAGGCTGGGATTCAGATGACAAGACTGTTATTATTATCGATTTCAAGAGCATGATTCCTGAAATCGCAGATAAGTTTGAAGTCCTCGGAATGCTTTTTGATACTGAAGATTTTGACTGGGAAAAGAACTACAAGACTGAAGGATTTGCGAAGCTTGGCCTTGGAATCAGTGATACTATCGCTCAGCAGCTCACAGGAGATCTTACAAAGACTGGCGGAGAAATTTCTTTTGATATGGATATCGCAGGAATCCAGAAGGGTATGACTGCTGATGTGACTGTTGATATGGAAGCAGATTTATCAAAGCTTTATGAAATTATCGACGTTGCAGGTACACCAGAAGAAGCATACTTTGAGCAGCTCATGACAGGCCTTGACATCGATGTTAAGATGGACGACGAAGCAATCTATATCGCAATGCCATTCCTTGATTATGTAATGTCAGAAGAAATGACACTTCCTGAAGGCGATAAGGTATGGTACAAGATTCCGCTTTCATTCCTTTATGAAACATATGATGAAATGGGAGTAGATTTTGAAGGCTTATTAAATGGCGTTACAGAAATGACAAGTCTTGAAGATTATCTCTACTATTATGTAGGTATGATGGAAGACTTACTTTCAACAGAAACTTATCTTGACACATGCGCTGTAGTAGCAGTTCTTGAAGAATGCATGGGAGATGATGCATTCAAGAAGAGCGGAAATACATACACGCTCAGCATGGACAATGCTTGGCTTGCAGAAAAAATTGCACTCTTCGGAAGTGAATCAGAAACAGAACTTCTTGACGAATGGAATACTGACGGAATCAGCTTTGACATTGACCTTATCATCAAGGCAACATCAGCAGGAAAGCTTTCAAATTACTCACTTAACGGATCGGTAGATTTAAGTGCTTTAATCGGAACTCCTGGTTCAGTTTTTATTATCAAGTCATCAGGAAATAATTATAAGGCAGACGCAGAATGCGTAATCGCAATTCCTGAACTCTTCACAGTATCAGTTTCAACATCAGAAAGCCTTACTCAGACAAGCAAGGCTCCTGACGTTAAGATTCCTTCAGGCGATGGTGTGGTTGACCTCGTAAAGTTTATGGAAGAACTTGAAGCACAGATGCCAGTAGACGAAATGTAAATAGTGTCATAAGACCGGTAACGGTCGGAATGAGAAAACCCAGGGCAGTCCACTTGAGACTGCCCGTTTCTTTTTTTATAGTAAGAAGGGTAGTCATACATGGAAAATGAAAAACAACAAAAATGATTACTGCCATTGCCGTAATTTCATTCCAGCCGTTTGCAGTAAGAACTGGAAGAAGTGCTCCTGTTTCTCCTGAAAGCGAATATGTCATAAGAAGAATAGGTAGGAATATTTCGTTTGCAGGTAGTGAAAGCAGAAACGATGCCAGTATAGCGCCGTCAAGAAGCAGGAAGCGGGCAAAAGGATCAAGGAATGTTACAAGATGAGAGAGAATGCTTCCGCTTCCCGAAACAGGGAATGTTGAAATTGCCCATATGAAGAGGCCGGCCGGTGCTGCTGAAAAAACCGCACGCGACATTACAGACAGAGTTCTTTCAATTACAGAAGTGATCAATACTTTACATATGTCAGGTTTTTTTAATAAAAAATCGTTTTTATCAGATAAGTAAGTATGGTCTCTTTCGATGTTTTCTGGATTATTATCTTTTTCTTCATCTTTTAGTATCGATATCGAAAGGAGTTTTGTAACTAAAAGAGAAGACATAACTGAAAATGCGAAAACAGTAAGAAGAATCAGACTCGCCTTAAAAGAGCCTGAGCCTTCACTATCAATAAAAAAGAGGGTAATGAGAGTTACGAGAGTAGGAAATTTGCCGTTACACGGAATAAAACCGTTTGTAATTACGGCTCTTAGTCTTTTCTTTTCATTATCTATAATTCTGCAGCCTGTAACTCCGCAGGCATTGCATCCAAAGCCCATAAGCATGCTGAGACATTGTCCACCGCAGCTACCGCATTTTTTGAGAGGAGTATCAGTGTTTCTTGAAACTATCCGAAGGAGACCGCATTCTTCAAGGAGCGTGAAAACAGGGAAGAAGATTGCCATTGGAGGCAGAGCGACTGTTATTACCCGCGAAACCATGCCGTAGATGCCGTCAATAACTGCACTTTCAAGAAGAGGGTGAAGATTGATGCATGAGGCAAAAGCCCTCAGTTTATATTCTCCGATGGTGAAGAGGTGTGAGAGAAGAGCAGCAGGATAGCCCGACACTTTAATAGTAATAAAGAATATGAAGCACAGGAGACCTGCGAGAAAAACGCTTGTAAAAAGTTTTGACGATATAAGCTTGTTCATTTATTCCTCCATTTGTTAAGTCTTAGTTATTAATATGGAAAGGAAGTATAATGAGTGACATAAACGACGAAAAACTTTTATGCAGAAATCTTTGCATATTTTTTAAAAATTAGAGTAAAAAATGATTGACACGAGTGCGGATATTTGTTATTATACTACTTGCGACGACGTGATGTCGTTTGTGTGGCGGTGTAGCTTAGTTGGCTAGAGCGTCCGGTTCATACCCGGAAGGTCGGTGGTTCGACTCCACTCGCCGCTACCACTTTTTTTTATGGGGAGTTAGCTCAGCTGGGAGAGCATCTGCCTTACAAGCAGGGGGTCACAGGTTCGAGCCCTGTACTCCCCACCATAAAAATGCGGTCCGGTAGTTCAGTTGGTTAGAATGCCAGCCTGTCACGCTGGAGGTCGACGGTTCGAGCCCGTTCCGGATCGCCAATTTTTATAACACCAAACAACATGGTGGGTATCGTCAAGTGGTTAAGACCCAGGGTTGTGGCTCCTGTATACGTGGGTTCGAATCCCACTACCCACCCCACAAACTTAATAAGGTAACATTGGGGTATCGCCAAGCGGTAAGGCAACGGATTCTGATTCCGTCATGCGAAGGTTCGAATCCTTCTACCCTAGCCAATATACACTGATGCCGAGTCTGACTCGGCATTATGTGGCGACATAGCCAAGTGGTAAGGCAGAGGTCTGCAAAACCTTTATTCCCCAGTTCAAATCTGGGTGTCGCCTCCATAAACCTGAAGTTTCGACTTCAGGTTTTTTCTTTTTTGTAATCTGCGGATATCATGCTTAATTGAAATTTTTGTGCCATTTCTTTAAAAATGAAAACTTTATCGCCTTACAGTAATATTGACATGGCCTGACAAATTTTATAAAATTATAAGGATATAGAAATATGTAATTCTTTAACCTGATATATAAAATAAAGGAGGGCGAAAATGTCAAAACTTTTACTTCACGGCGCATGGGTTGTAACTGAAAAAGACGACCAGCAGGGTATTATCGAAGACGGTTATGTAGGCGTAATCGATGATAAAATTGCTTATGTCGGAAAAGAAAAACCGGTAGGATACGAAGACGCCGAAATTATCGACAGAAAGTACGGACTTATTATTCCAGGACTTATCGATACACATTATCACAGTGATTCACCTGCTACAAAGGGATTCTGTGAAGACGTTGGAAGCCCTGGACTTTATGGTTCGATTCTTTATGAATACCTTACAGCGATCTATGCTGTATGCGGCACAGAAGAATGGAGACCGATTGCAAACCTCACATTCATGGAATTCTTAAAGGGCGGCGTTACAACTTGCGTTGAATTCAATGCATACTTCCCTGAAGATATTGCTTACTTAATCCGTGACTGCGGTATCAGAGGATATGTAGGACCGGAAACAAATACACTCGACAAGTTCCCATATTCACCTGACGGACATACGCTCATCATCCCTCACAAAGAAGGACCTGATATGTTCAAGAAACTTGAAAGAAATGTGGACCTTATCGAAAAATACAACGGAAAGTTCTGTGACAGAGTTACAATGACTCTCGGACCTACAGAACCACCTGCATGCAGACCTGAAATGCTTCGTGAAGTAAGAAAGCTCGCCGACAAGTACAAGCTTCCTATTACAATTCATGCAGCAGAAACAATGATCGAAAGAGAATACATCCAGCGTGAATACGGTATGGATTCAATCGAATGGCTCATGGAAAACGGCATCTGCGGACCTGACGTTATCTATGCTCACACTCCATACTGTTCAGAAAAAGAAAAGCTCCTCATGGCTGAAACAAAGACAAACGTAGCACACTGTCCGTCAATCTTCTTAAGCCGTGGTAAGTATATGAAGTCACTCCAGAAGTACACTGACCTTGGAATCAATGTATCAATCGGTACAGACACATTCCCTCAGGACATGATAAGAGAAATGAGACTCGCATCATCAATGTCAAAGGTTGCTGACGATATCTGGACATCAGCACCTGCAGGCCTCGTATTCAAGTGCGCAACAAAGAACGGCGCAAAGGCTCTCGGACGTGATGACCTCGGTAAGCTCGTAGTAGGCGCAAAGGCTGACATCGCAATCGTTGATATGAACGATTTCAATACTCTCCCTGTTCGTGACCCTATAAGAGTTCTCGTAAGCTGCACAACTTCACACAACGTAACTGATACTATCGTTGATGGTAAGGTTATCGTGAAGAACAAGCAGCTCCTCACAATGGACGAAGAAAAGGTTAAGGCGGAAGCATGGGAAGCTCAGAAGAGAATGTGGAGCAGAATCGAAAACTTAAACGAACTCTCACCACTTTCAGTTCCATTCTTTGAATAGTTAAGTTTTGAGGCTCGCAAGGTCTAAAGGGCCGCGAGCCTTTATTGTGTATAAAAAGGAGAAAAAAGATGCTTTTTAAGAATGCATGTATTGAAAACAGCTCAGTATTAAGAGATATAAGAGTAGAAGACGGTAAGTTTGCAAAGATTGCAGAAAACATCGAAGCAAACCCGGGCGAAGAAGTTATTGACCTTGGCGGCAAGCTCCTTCTTCCTCCATTTATCGAATCACACGTACACCTCGACACTTGCCTTACAGCCGGCGACCCTGTATGGAATATGTCAGGAACACTTTTTGAAGGAATCGAATGCTGGAGCAAGCGTAAGGACAAGCTCAGCAAGGCTGACGTAAAGGAAAGAGTAAATCGTGCAGTACGTATGCAGGCTGCAAACGGCGTACAGTTCGTAAGAACTCATGTCGATGTTACAGATCCTAAACTCACTGCTATGGAAGCTCTTATCGAACTCCGTGAAGAACTTAAGGACTTCATGGAAATCCAGATTGTAGCATTCCCTCAGGAAGGAATCTTAAGCTATCCGAACGGCAAGCAGCTCATGATTGATGCTGTAAACATGGGAGCAGACGTTGTAGGAGCAATTCCTCATTTTGAATTCACAAGAGAATATTCAGTTGAATCACTCAACTTTGCAATTGAACTCGCAGCAAAGAACGACAAGCTCGTAGACGTTCACTGCGACGAAATCGACGATGAAGCGTCAAGAGGACTTGAAACAGTAGCAACAAGAGCTCTCGAACTCGAACTCTTTGACAAGGTTACTGCGAGCCATACAACTGCAATGCATTCATACAACAATGCATATGTAAACAGACTCATGAGACTCCTTAAGATGAGCAAAATTAACTTCGTATCAAATCCGCTTGTAAATACACACCTCCAGGGAAGAGTTGACACTTACCCTAAGAGAAGAGGCGTTACAAGAGTCAAGGAACTCACAGCTGAAGGAATCAACGTATCATTCGGCCACGACGATATCTTCGACCCATGGTATCCGCTCGGAAACGGTAACATGCGTGATGTAGTATTCATGGGACTTCACGTAACTCAGATGATGGGATATGATGATATCATGAATTCATACAACTTCATTACAAACAATGCTGCAAGGACTCTCTACCTCGGCGACCGCTACGGAATCGCAGAAGGACGTCCTGCAAGCTTTGTAGTTATGGATGCAAAGAACTACTACGATGCACTCAACTACAATTCACCTGTTCTTATGTCATACAAGAATGGTAAAAAGATTGCAGAAGCAACACCTGCTGTAAGAACAGCACTCTTCTAAAGCATGAAAAGCCTTGAAATTTCATATGTTTCAGGGCTTTTTTATTTTTTGAAAAATTTTTAATATAAGGTATTGACAGGGCGGCATATGAGGAGTATTATATGGTCATTGGTTTAGTGATTTACCACGTTAAAGCGTTAGAAGAATAAAACGGTAAAGCAGCTAACGTTTTAACGGGTGAATCAAAGAAAATGTTTATGAATGAAAGAGGTAAAGAAATGAAAAAGTTACTTGCAATCACACTTGTTTTAATCATGATGTTATCACTTGTAGCCTGCGGAGGCGGCGGAAGTGACGAAGAAAAGGACAGACTCGCGCAGATTAAGGAAAGAGGATATATCGAGCTTGCTACAGAACCTTACTTCCCACCATGCGAATTTATCGATCCTACTAAGGAAGGCGACGAAATGTACGTAGGCGCTGACATCGAGCTTGCAAAGTATATCGCAGACAAAATCGGCGTTGAACTTAAAATCGTTCCGCTTGAATTCTCAGCAGTACTCGTTGGAACACTCGACGGTAAGTATGACATGGCAATTTCAGCAATCGCTTACTCAAAAGAAAGAGCTGAAAACTACAACGTATCAGATGGTTACTGGTTTAGTGAAGGCGACGAACTCGACGGAACAGGCTTCATCATGAGAGCAGAAGATGCAGGAAAGTATGAATCAATCGAAGATCTCAAGGATGCAGTAGTAATCCTCCAGAGCGGTTCACTCCAGGAAAGCATTTTCAATGAACAGGTTAGTGAATACAAGGAACTCAAGTATATGGCAAGCGCAACTGACTGCTACCTTGCAGTATCAGAAGGCATGGCTGACGTAGCTATCGGTGAAAAGGGTTCAGCTACTCTTTATGCAGATGCAAATGGCGGCCTTGTAGTATCAAAGTTCGCATTTGAAACAGACCCTATGCAGGATGCTATCGTAGTTCTTGCTGAAAAGGAAGGAACAGACAGCCTCATGGCAGTAATCAATGAATGTATCGCAGAACTTCTCGTAGATGATACAATTGACGGATGGTTTGAAGAATACAGAGCTTACGCAAGATCACTCGGTCTTGAATAGTAAAGGCAAATTTTCAGAATAAAAAGAATTTAGCGATTTATCACATTAAAGTGTTGACACACTAAAGCGATGGTGCTATAATCACATTATGCAAAAGGGGAGACCCGGAAAAGTAATTAATTCGCAATAAGCGGGAAAGAGGAATATATTATGAAGAAGACACTTGCATTAGTACTTGTACTTATTATGATGTTATCACTCGTTGCATGCGGAGGCGGCGGCGACACAGAAGCTAAGGACAGACTTGCTCAGATCCAGGAAAAGGGATATATCGAAATGGCAACAGAACCTTATTTCGCACCATATGAATTTATCGACCCAAGCCTTGAAGGTGATGCACAGTATGTAGGAGCTGACATCGAGCTCGCTAAGTACATCGCAGAAAAGATCGGCGTTGAACTCAAGATCGTTCCACTCGAATATTCAGCAGTACTTACTGGTATTACAGAAGGAAAGTATGACCTTGCTATTTCAGCAATCGCTTACTCACCAGCAAGAGAAGAAGCTATGAACTTATCAGACGGTTACTACTTCGGCGGCGAAGAAGAATCAGATGGTTACGGATGGATCTGCAGAGCTGAAGATGTTGACAAGTATCCTACAATCGAATCACTTGCTGACGCTATCGTAATCACTCAGAGCGGTTCAGTTCAGGAAGCAATCATGAACGAACAGGTAACAGAAGCTAAGGAATACAAGCTCATCGCAACTATGACAGACGCTTACCTTGCAGTAGCTGAAGGAATTGCAGACGTTTGTATCTGCGACAGAGGCTCAGCTGAAATCTACGCTCAGGCAAACGGTGGCCTTGCAGTAACTGACTATGTATTCGAAGTAGACCCTCTCATGAACAGTGTAGTATGCGCTATGCCATATAACGATACAGAAACACTCGAAGCAGTAGTAAACGAAGCAATCGCTGAACTCATCGCTGAAGGACAGATTGATGCATGGTTCAACGAATACGAAGACTACGCTAAGTCACTCGGACTCTAAAAAGTACTTCTTGCAAAAGTTACAGATTTTCGATAAAATATAAGACGCTTTTACAAACACTAAACAATACTAATACTTTTTTAAACTACTCCCTCGCCGGGATTCCGGCGGGGGAATATACATGAATGGAGTAAACTAGCAATGGAGAATTTAATCACGTTTTTCACTAAAATGGGTAAACTGTGGCTTAAATACGACAATGTATTTCTCCAGGGGCTCATCGGAACTCTCTGGATTTCAGTTGTAACAGTCGTACTCGGCACAGTTCTCGGAACAATCCTTGCGCTCATGCGTATGGGTAAATTCAAACCGACAAGCCTTCTTGCAAAGGCCTACATAGAAGTTTTCAGAGGAACACCTGCACTCCTCCAGCTCTATTTCTTCTGGATCGGAATGCCTAAGCTCATCCCTGAAATAAATGACACACAGAGTATCGTTACAGGACTCGTTATAAGTACTGCAGCGTACATCGCAGAAATTATCCGTGCCGGAATCGGTGCTGTTGACAAGGGCCAGTGGGAAGCTGCGATGAGTATCGGTCTTTCAAAAAAGAATATGATGACAAGAGTTATCCTTCCGCAGGCAGTAAAGAATATCTTACCTGCACTCGGTAATGAATTTATCTCTACAGTAAAGGGCACATCACTCGCATCAACATTCTTCGTTGGCGAACTCATGACAAGCCAGAGAGTAGTTCAGTCAGCGACATATCTTGCACTCCATTCACTCACAATCGTCGGAATTATCTATTTCGTATTAAACTTCGTATTATCGAAGGGACTTTTAATCATAGAAAGGAGGCTTACAGTAAGTGACTGATGTAATTATCCGTACAGAGAATCTCCACAAGAGCTTCGGAAAACTCGAAGTTCTCAAAGGAATTTCCACAGAAATCAGAAGAGGAGAAGTAGTATCGATTATCGGACCTTCAGGTGGCGGAAAGTCAACATTCCTTCGCTGTCTTAACCTCCTCGAAGAGCCTACAGCAGGCCATGTATATTTTGAAGGCGACGACATTACTTCAAAGAAGATTGATATAACAAAATATCGTCAGAGAATCGGAATGGTATTCCAGAACTTCAACGTTTTCCCTAACATGACAGTTCTCGAAAATATCACACTCGCACCAATCCTCGAAAAGAAGATTCCTAAGAAAGAAGCCGAAGAACAGGCAATGAGGCTTCTTGAAAGAGTAGGACTTTCAGATAAGAGAGACGAATACCCAAGAAAGCTTTCAGGCGGCCAGAAGCAGAGACTTTCAATCGTAAGAGCGCTTGCTATGGAACCCGAAGTAATGCTCTTTGACGAACCGACATCGGCTCTTGACCCTGAAATGGTAAAGGAAGTACTCAATGTTATCCGTGACCTCACAAAGTCAGGAATGACAACAATCATTGTAACTCATGAAATGGGATTTGCGCGTGAAATATCAGACAGAGTGCTTTTCATTTCAGATGGTATCATCAAGGAAGAAGGAAGCCCTGAAATTATTTTCACATCGCCTAGAGATCCTGCTACAATCAGATTTTTAAGTATGGTATTATAAGGGTATATAGAGAATATAAGTTTATGTCCCGCGCTTAAACAGCGCATGTTCAAGAAGGAGACAGAAATATGACAGATCTTGAAAAAATCAAAGCCCTGGTAAAGGAACAGGAAGAAGTATCAATAAAGCTTGCTGAAGAAATCTGGGAGTATGCAGAACTCTCATTTGAAGAAACAAAGTCAGCAAACGCACTTATCGAAGCACTCAAGAAAGAAGGATTCACAGTAGAAACAGGTCTTGCTGATATTCCTACAGCATTCACTGCATCATTCTCAAACGGCACAGGTAAGCCTGTAATGGGAGTTCTTGCCGAATACGATGCACTTGACGGCCTTTCACAGAAGGCAGGCTGCCCGGTTCAGGAAGCAGTGGAAGGATGCTCAACAGGCCACGGCTGCGGACACAATCTTCTTGGTGTAGGCTGCTTCGCTGCTGCAGTTGCTGTTAAGAATTACCTTGTTAATGAAGGAAAAGATGGTACAATCGTATTTTACGGCTGCCCTGCAGAAGAAGGTGCAGGTTCAAAGCAGTTCCTCGCAAGAGCAGGCGTATTTGACAACTGCGACTTTGCATACACTTGGCATCCTGCAACAATCAATGAAGTAACATCAAAGGGAAGTGTTGCAATCATGGGTGCAAACTTCGTATTCGACGGTATCGCAGCTCACGCAGGCGGATCACCACATCTCGGAAGATCAGCACTCGATGCATGCGAACTCATGAATGTCGGCGTAAACTACTTAAGAGAGCATATGATTGACCCTGCTCGTATTCACTACGCATATTCAGATGCAGGCGGTACAGCTCCGAACGTAGTACAGAATCACGCAGTTATCAAGTACGAAGTTCGTGCTCCAAAGGTTTCACAGGTTCAGGAACTCTTCACAAGAGTAGTAGACGTTGCCAAGGGTGCAGCTCTCATGACAGGAACTAAGATGGAATATGAAATCACAATGGCATTCTCAGACTACGTGGCAAACAAGAAGCTTGCAGCAGTTATGGATCAGGCATTCAAGGAACTCGGAGCTCCGGAATGGACTGAAGAAGACTACAAGCTTGCTACAGAATTCCTCTACACTTACAGCAAGGCAACTCAGAAGAATATCAGAGAAGAACTCCTCGAAGTATTCGAAACTGAAGATGCTGTTGCAGAAGCAATCAAGACTCCACTCCACAAGGGAGTAGTTCCATACAATCCTAAGGAATTCAGATATGATTCAGGTTCAACAGACGTAGGTGATGTAGGATACGCAACTCCGACAGTAATGGCAAACGTTGTTACTGCATGTCTCGGCTGCGTAGGTCACTCATGGCAGTGGACAGCATTCTCAAATTCACCAGTCGGAATGAAGGGTATGATGAGAGCAGCAGAACTCATGGCACTTTCATGCGTAAGAACAATGGAAGATCCTGAACTCATCGAAGCTGCAAAGGAAGAGTTAAAGAAGAAGAATGGCGGCAAGTATACTTGTCCGTTACCTGATTATGTAACTCCACCTATCGGCAGATACTAGGCTTGTCTTTTTTGCCCGTGACTTTGTCAGGCGGCGACATTCGGTGCTCACGTACGGCGAGTACGCTCCGCGCCTCAGAAGCTTGCCTTCGCGCACTGCGAAAAAAATCCTGCGCCTATGATGGGTAGCATCGTTGTTGCAAAAAAATTTTGCGCCTGGTCGTCTGGTGGCGATTAGCATTTTTGGAAAGAGCAATTTGACATTTAAGGAAGGCACATTTTTGATGTGCCTTTTTTGTAGATTTATAGTTGTAAAGGAGGATTTCGGATGAATACTTTTGATGCGATTTATAGTAGAAAGTCAGTTAGAAGTTATACTGGCGAAAAGGTGGCGGAAGCTGAGATCAGGGAGCTTGTAAAGGCTGCGTATGCATCGCCTGTCGGCATGGGAAGATTTGAAAATGTGATGCTTACAGTGATTACAAATAAGGACTTCCTTGATGCTCTTGATGCGAAGACAGCAGAAGCTTTTGGTGATCCTTCAATGCATCCGCTTTATGGTGCTCCGCTCATGATTCTCGTATCAGCGAAGGTAAATGGCTCGCCTGATGCAAATGCAGCGTATTCAAACCCTGCAGGAATTGTTGAAAACATGGCACTTGCTGCAGTAGATATGGGACTCGGCACTTGTCATATCTGGGGCGCAATAAGAGTGCTCAATGAATCACCTGAACTTCTTGCAAAGCTTGACATGCCGGAAGGCTTCACGCCTTGCTGCGCAGGCATTTTCGGAAAGAGCGATGACAAATACGAAATCCGCGAGATTCTGGAAGAAAAAATCAAGACAGTATACATGAAATAATTAATGCAAGGTCTTGCTACCGCAGTGAATGCGGGTGCAAGACCTTTTCTTATGGAGATATATGAAATAATGAAAGGAAATGGTCTTGCAGGGCACCGAAAACCTCACTTTTACCTTTTGGACTGATTTAAGATATAAAGAACCTCCCTTCGTCAAGGTGGCGGAGGGAGGTATATTTACAGACCGTAACTGCTCGCTAAATTATTGTATATATGTCTTTATTGGGATGATTTGAAAAGTTTATTATAATCTGAGGTCGATTTCTGGATTTCTCGGTACTTTTTGCAGGTTAAAAAATATTCGTTTCAACCATGATTTTAGGCAAGATACGAAAAAACGTTGTTTTTGGAACCGATGATTTGGCTCGTGGTTGCCTTTTTGTAGGATCGAACTTGGTAAAGGCAGATTTCTATGCGGAGTGCAGTTGTAAGGGCAACCATGAACTCAATAACGCAATGCAAAAACCACGAAAAAAC
>SVCW01000035.1 GCA_015058155.1 Clostridiales bacterium
CAACCGTTTTTCCATCTTTAATAAAATGAAATGGTGCATCTATATGTGTGCCGTTATGTGCACACATGCTAAAAGCAGTTAAATTATATACTTCACCTTCTTGCATTGATTTCAGTGCTGTTTTCTTTGGTACAGGGTCACCAGGATATACTTCGCAACTGAAAACCTCTTGAGAAATATCATAGATTTTCATTGAATATTCTCCTCGTCAAATTCTTAGATTTGTCGCTCAGTTTACTCTATCATATTTTTTCGCCGCTTTCAACGCATAGTGAAACTGACGAAGATAACATCCGTCAGTCCAAAAGTAAATTGGGACCCGAAAACAGGCTCGCAAGACTAAAGTGCTGGTTGGAAATTAGCAAGAGGAAAGCGAAATGGCCTTGTGATACGTATAGCAGTCAAAACAAGACCACTTTCGATGTACTTACGATACCAAAAGAGCAGGGCTTGGTCTTATTAAGAGAAAAACCGATAGCACAAGACCATCCTGCGCTCTTGCCAGAAGAAAAACCGATAAGACAAGACCATACCAAGCCACGCCAAGCGATATAATAAGAAAATCCCGAGGCACCTTAATGAGGTGACCCCGGGATTATTTTTGTCTATAAGCTTATTTTTGCCTGAGCGGCTTTCCGTTTCGATGGCAAATCTATATTTTTAGAGTTCTGCGCCTACGTTCCATGCGAATCCGAGTACATCTCCGAGTGCAAGGTATTCGCCGGTTGATTCGCAGAATACGAATGGATGGAACTTAGTCATATCGATTTTGTCGTCTGTCATGATTGATTCGCATACGCTTACGTTTACGATTTCTGCTGTGAGCTTGCCTGTTTCTTCGCAGTATTCCTTAACCTTGCATTCGATAGCAAGAGGAAGTTCTTCGAAGATAGGTGCGTCGACGTTTTCAGCCTTTACTGCGTGGAAACCAGCCTTACCGGCCTTGTCAGCAACATCATTTCCTGATGCGGTACCTACATAATCGCAAGGTGCCACTGTTTCAACTGTACCGATGCTTACTGTGAGAGCTCCTGTTCTGAGGAAGTTTTCTGTAGTTTTATGTTCCTTTGAACAAGCGATTGTAAGTTCATCGTAATCGCTTACGCCGCCCCATGCAGCATACATCATGTTTGCAGTGCCGTCTTCATTCCATGTACCGAGCATAAGTGCAGGCTGTGGATAAATAGCAGTCTTAACGCCTAAATTCTTTCTCATTTCTGATCCTCCATTGTTTAAAAATTACTCGATTTCACGACCGATTGTCCATGCAGGACCAAGGCACGCTCCGAGCGTATAGTACTCTCTATTTGTTTCGTCAAATGTGAGAGGGTGGAACTTTGTCATATCAAGTGCCCAGTCGTCAGTACTCTTAAGTACTGATTCATCGATGCTTACGTTTACGATTTCGGCTACGAGTCTGTTTTCTTCAGTTTTGTAGCTCTTGACACGGCACTCGATTGCGATAGGAAGCTCTGTGATAATCGGTGCATCTACGTGATCGGCTTTGATAGTGTGGAAACCTGCCTTTTCGAGCTTGTCAGGCACGTCATTTCCTGATGCGATTCCGAGATAGTCACATTCTTTTGCATACTCTGCAGTACCGACATTTATAACGAACTCGCCCTTTTCAAGAAGGTTCTTTGAAGTCTTGTGTCTTGGTGATACTGCCATTGTGATTTCACCGCCGTTGCTTAAACCGCCCCATGCGATGTACATAGCATTTGCTTTGCCTTCACTGTCATACGCCGATACGATAAGTGCAGGCTGCGGATACATTGCGTTCTTGACGCCGAAATTGATTCTCATATAAAAACCTCCTTATATTCATGCAAGTGAGCGAGTTCCATATTACCGGACCATTCGCTAATAAAATTATATATTTTCAGTAACTATTCGTAAAGAATCTTTTGGTAATGCACCTTGTACTTTTTTACTATGCGAGTTAAAATAAATTAACGCGGTAAAGTATACGGCAGGAAAGTAACTCTTGCTTGCCATCCATAACGAAAGGAAAGAATTATGAAGAAATTTCTCATTGTTGTAGATATGCAGAAGGATTTTGTTGACGGAGCACTCGGTACACCGGAAGCTGTGGCAATCGTTGACAATGTATGCAAAAAGATCAAGGAATACGCAGTTCCTGAAGAAGGCGTTACAAAGCAGGTAATAGTAACTTTTGATACGCACGCTGAAAATTACATGGAAACTCTCGAAGGCGCAAATCTTCCGGTGCCTCATTGCATCGCAGGAACACCGGGACATGCACTCGACGCAAAGGTAGAAGAAGCACTTATGGAATCAGGCATACTCTATGCAATTCTTGAAAAGCCTACATTCGGCTCAGTTGATTTACCGGGACTTATCCTTGGTATCCTCGGAGAAAACGCATGTGAAAACTGCATTCTTGATGTATGTGAATGCGAAGAAGAAGACTTCGAAATCGAACTCATCGGTCTTTGCACTGATATATGTGTAGTATCAAATGCACTTTACTTAAAGGCAAACTTCTATGAAAAGAAAATCACAGTAGACGCTTCATGCTGCGCAGGAGTAACTCCTGAAACACATGCTGCGGCACTTGCAACTATGAAGATGTGCCAGATAAACGTTATAAACGAATAGGGCAGATGAGCCAATGGCCAGTAATAAAACAATACAAAAAACAAAAAGGCAGAGCACGCAGGCTCTGCTTTTCTTTTTGCAAAACGAAAAATACTTTTTCTCAAAATCGTAGGCTGCTTTTCAGGCCGCACAAAGTCAGCTTCGCATAAGAAAAACTATTCTTTGTCTTTAGTTTGTAATTATTCTTCTACTGATGCTTC
Organism: Clostridiales bacterium; assembly: GCA_015058155.1. Lineage (GTDB taxonomy): Bacteria > Bacillota > Clostridia > Peptostreptococcales > Anaerovoracaceae > QAKD01. The sequence goes on from SVCW01000035.1 coordinate 2,823, forward strand.
TTCAAAACTCTTTTCATATGCTTCAAAGATTGTGTCCTTGATTCTGTTACGAGTTTCTGAATTGAGAGGATGTGCGATATCGCGGAAGTCTCCTTCACCCATCTTTCTTGAAGGCATAGCTATAAATAAACCGTTCTGTCCTTCGATAATCTTGATGTCATGAACTACGAATTCGTCATCGAAAGTGATTGAAACGACCGCTTTCATTTTACCTTCATCCTGTACTTTTCTGATTCTTACGTCTGTGATATTCATAGAGAAATCCACCTTTCCATCAAATAGCAAAAAGGTACAAAGTGTATAACTTAATAAACAGAGTAGCACAAAGCATACAAATTGTACCCTAGTATAGAATCAGCATAGCACGTGATTTTTTACGTGTCAAATGAATTATTTAAAAAATCTGACAATTTGGCAAAACTGTAATCTTTCTTTCTTCTTCATCAACTTCTTCAAGGTGAAGAATAGTTACATAATCGGAAATACGTTTCTTTTCGGGCGTTTTGCTTGTCATGATAATGCCTGTTCCGACAACTTCCACATCAAACTCTCCAAGGATTTCATAGATGCCTTTTATACTTCCTCCGCCTCTCATGAAGTCATCAATTACGATTGCCTTCGAGCCGTTTTTGAGCGCACGCTTCGCAATCGACATCTTCTGGATACGGTCATTTGTACCTGAGAAGTAGTTGATTGAAACAGTGGAACCTTCGCTGACCTTGGCTTCGCGTCTTACAACAACAAGAGGAAGGTTTAAGAGGTACGCAGTCATTACTGCAACAGGGATTCCTTTTGTTTCGATAGTAACTACAAAATCAGCTCCGCTTTCCTGGAACTTACGTGCAAAAACGGTAGCAACTCTTCTTACGAGCTGTGAATCAAACATAATGTCTGATGTATAGAGAAAACCTCCGCCGAGCATACGGCCGGGATCTGACATTTTTTCAATGAGTTCTTCCTGAAGTTTTACTGTGTCTTCATCTGAAATGTATGGTACGAATCTCACGCCGCCACCGACACCCGGTGCAGTTTCGATTCTTCCGAGCATCATTTCTTCACAGAGTTCCTTGGCACTTGCGATATCTTCCGATACGCTCGACTTTGCAGCTCCGAATGTATCACAGAAATATCTGAGACTGAAACTCTTGTTTGGAGCTTCAGTAAGAATTTTTATAATGGCTCCGACACGCTTTGTTTTTTTCATGACTGCCTCCTTGTAACAAAGTAAGGGTTAATCTAATAAAATAGTAATAGTTTTTTTCTTTTTTGTCAAATTTAGAGTATCCTAAATCACAAGATATGGTATAATAATTCTATATGACTAACGGAGGATTGAAAATGATAAATTTATCAAACATCAATCATGCACATTGCATAGGAATCGGTGGAATAGGACTTTCTGCAATCGCTGAAATCCTTCTCGAAAGAGGATGTACAGTTACCGGTTCTGATATGAAAGAAAGTGACATTACAGATAAGCTCATCAAAAAGGGTGCACATATATTTTTAGGCCATAGAGACAGAAACGTGGAAGGCGCACAGCTCGTTATATATTCTGCTGCAGTATCTGACGAAAACCCTGAAATTGTACGCGCAAAGGAACTCGGTATCCCTTGTGTATCAAGAGCAGAGGCTCTCGGAGCACTGATGAACGAATACGAAAACAGCATTGCAATTTCAGGAACACACGGAAAAACGACTACAACCTCTATGGTTTCTTTGATTTTAAAGGACGCAGGACTTGATCCTACAATCCTCGTAGGCGGAAACCTCGCCCAGATCGACGGAAACGTAAGTGTAGGAAAGAGCGAATACTTCATAACTGAAGCCTGCGAATACGTAGACAGTTTCCTTTCACTCCGTCCTAAAATCGAAATCATACTCAACATCGACTCTGATCACCTTGACTACTTCAAGGATATCGACCATATCGTAAGATCATTTGACGAGTTCGCAGGGCTTGTACCTGAAGACGGCACAATCATTGCTTACGACGGCAATCCTTTCGTAAGATCAGTTGTTGACAAGTTTGAAAACGTAGTGACTTTCGGATACAACGAAAGCTGCACATATTACGCAACAGAAATCAAATTCAACGAAAACGGAATGCCGGGCTTTATGGTAAACTCAAAGGGTGAAGAACTCGGAAGAGTCCAGCTCTCGATTCCTGGTGAACACAATATCTTAAATGCGCTTGCTGCCATCGCATGCACTAAGATGCTCGGCGCACCTATGGAAACAATCGTGAAGACTCTCGAAGCTTTCCGCGGCACAGAAAGAAGATTCGATGTAATCGGAACTACTATGGGTGGAGTCAAGCTCGTTGATGACTATGCTCACCACCCGACAGAAATAAAAGCAACACTTGCAGCTGCAAAGAACGTACCACACAAGAAAATCTGGTGTCTCTTCCAGCCGCACACATATACAAGAACACTCGCACTCTTTGATGAATTCGTAGATGCATTCAAGGATGCTGACAAAATTGTCCTTGCTGAAATATATGCTGCAAGAGAAAAGAATATTTACAAAATCAGCAGCAGGGAACTTGCGGAAGCAATCATCGAGAAACATCCTTACAAAAGCGTAGCATATTTCAAGGATTTCGATGCAATTGCAGATTACGTTTTAAGTGATGCTGATGAAGGCGACCTTGTAATCACAATGGGTGCCGGAGACATCTACAAAGTAGCAGAGATTATTTTGGAGAAAGAATATGACGCTTGAAGAATATAAAGAAAAAGAAGCAAAAAGAGTTGCCATCAATATAGCGCATCTCGAAAACGGTGTTGAATTCATAGACATCTATGCAGCATACATCGATGAGAGCGTAAAGATTGGAAAAGGCACAGTAATATATCCGTGCGTAGTGCTTGAAGGTGATACTGAAATCGGAGAAAACTGTCTTATCGGCCAGAACTCAAGAATCAAGGATTCAAAGATTGGAAACGGTACAGACATCCAGAGCTCGGTTATCCTCGAAAGCGAAGTAGGCGAGAAGACACACGTCGGCCCGTTTGCCTATGTAAGACCCGGCAGCAGGATCGGAAATGAATGCAAGGTAGGAGACTTTGTTGAAGTCAAGAATTCAAACTTCGGAAACGGATCAAAGGCTTCGCACCTTTCATACATCGGTGATTCTGATGTGGGCGAAGGCGTAAACATCGGATGCGGTGTTGTCTTTGTAAACTACGACGGAAGCTCAAAACACAGGAGCAATGTTGCTGACGGAGCATTTATCGGATGTAACACAAATCTCGTATCGCCTGTAAATGTAGGGGAAAAAGCGTATATCGCAGCAGGCAGTACAGTTACAAAAGATGTTCCGGCAGGCGCTCTCTGCGTAGCGCGTGAAAAGCAGAGAGTAATCGAAGGCTGGGTTGAAAAACGCGGACTTCTGAACAAGAAAAAGAAATAAAAAGTAAGGGAATTGCGAGATTAAGTAAAAAGGGAGAAAAAGGCTAACAAATTCTAAGAAGAAGAAAGAGGTGCAACACACTATGAAACAGGCTATTTTTGCAGACTACAAGGTATTTACAGGAAACGCTAATCCTGCACTTGCAGAAGAAATCGCAAAGATTATGGGTAAGCCACTCGGAAAGTGCGAAGTAAAGACATTCAGTGACGGCGAAATCGCAGTAAACTTAGGCGAATCAGTAAGAGGAGTTGACTGCTATATCGTTCAGTCAACATGTGAACCTGTAAACAACAATCTCATGGAAGTTCTCATCATGATCGACGCAATGAAGAGAGCATCAGCAGGAAGAATCAACGCAGTAATCCCTTACTACGGATATGCAAGACAGGACCGTAAGGCAAAGGCAAGAGATCCAATCACATCAAAGCTCGTTGCAGACATGCTCGTAGCAGCAGGAGCTGACAGAGTTGTAACTATGGACCTCCACGCAGCACAGATCCAGGGCTACTTCAACATCCCTGTTGACCATCTTCTTGGTATGCCTATCCTCGCTAAGTACTTCCAGGAACTCAATCTTGACGATCTCGTAGTAGTTTCACCTGACCACGGCAGCGTAACAAGAGCAAGAAACCTCGCTCACTTCTTAAACTGCCCTATCGCTATTATCGACAAGAGAAGACCTGAACCAAACAAGAGCGAAATCATGAACATCATCGGTAACATCGAAGGCAAGAACTGCATCATCCTCGATGACATGATCGACACAGCAGGCACAATCACAAACGCAGCAAACGCTATCAAGGAACTCGGAGCAAAGTCAGTAAGAGCAGCAGCAACACACGCAGTTCTTTCAGGACCTGCAATCGAAAGACTCTCAAGCTCAGCTATCGAAGAAACAGTATTCTTAAATACTATTCCTATCTCAGAAGAAAAGATGGACAAGAGCTTCAAGATCATTTCAGTTGCACCAATCTTTGCTGAAGCAATGCTCAGAATACATAACAACGAAGAAGTATCAAGACTTTTCGAATAATCGATTAACCTAGACATAGTATGAATTGTGCGCTTCAGGGCCGTAAATCGGCCCTCTAGCGCATTTGTATTTGTTCCGCGGATAAGAATACTGCGAGAATAAAAACCCCTTAAAACGAAATTCTGGAGATAAGAGAATGTACATTATAGTAGGACTCGGCAATCCCGGCAAGAAGTATGAAAACACACGTCATAACATGGGATTTCTTACAATAGACGTAATTGCCGAAAAACTTGGAATAAAAGTAGACAGAATCAAGTTCAAGTCACTTGTCGGCGAAACAAATTATGCCGGCCAGAAAGTGATGCTCGTAAAGCCTCAGACATACATGAACCTTTCGGGTCAGGCTGTACGTGAAATCATGAACTTTTATAAAGTACCCGTTGAAAATCTCATAGTAATTTATGATGACATAGATATTGCTGTCGGAAAGCTCAGAATAAGAAAGAAGGGCAGTGCCGGCACACATAATGGTATGCGTGATATCGTATACCAGATTCAGGATGACAACTTCCCGAGAATCAGAGTCGGTATCGGTGCCGAAAGAAGGGGAGATCTTGTGAACTTCGTAATCGGAGGATTTTCAAAAGAAGAAAAACCTCTTCTTGAAGATTCAATCACAAAGGCAGCGGACGCTTCTCTCGCCATCATAAGGGATGGCATTGAAAAAGCAATGAACGCATACAATATAAGAGAAAAGAAACCGAAGGAACGTGCTGAAAAACAGCATGACATAAATTCAAATGATTCGTCAGAGGTGTCCCTCACTGACTAACAGGAGGATCTATGAAAGGACCGATTGCTTACAGCGGCTTGTCTGAAAGCCGCATCGCTCCTGTTGCATCACACCTTAAAATGAAAAAACCAGGTCAGGGGCTTATAGTAGTGTCCTCATATGTGAGGGCGAAGAGACTGGCCCAGGACCTTTCTTTTTTTTATAAAGGAAACATTTATGTAATGCCGGAGCAGGACGATGCGTTCATACGTTATGACGCAGGTTCAAGAGAAAAATTATTTGACAGGATGAGAGCTCTCAAAGCTCTTTCAGATGAGGAGGATTGCATCGTAATCGCTCCTGTTTCTGCTGCGATGAAAAGAGTTGCTCCTCACAAGCTACTTAAGGATAGCACTGTTACTGTGACAAGAGGAGAAGAATTCGGAAGAAGCCGCCTTATCGAATCGCTCCGTCTCATGGGATACGAAAGAATCCAGTCAATTGACGGACGCGGTCAGTTCAGCGTACGAGGAGATATCATAGATGTTTTCACACCTGATGCGGACTACGCTTACCGTATCGAGTTTTTTGATGATGAAGTCGATTCAGTGAGAACATTTGACATAGACACACAGCGCTCCATTGAAAACTTAAAGTATGTAAAAGTATTCCCGACATCAGAAATCCTGAATGACAGGACATTTTACGACAGAGCAGCGCTTAAGGCAGAAAAAGAATATAGTGCCGGAATCAAGAGACTCGAAAAAAAGAGAGCGAAGTTAATAGAAGAGCTCGAAGGCGGACCTGACAACGAAGCTCACGAAACTATAAAAGAAGCAGAAGAAGCAATCGCGCGTCTTACAGAAAGAAAGAACCAGATTGTCGAATACATGACAGAAGGAGTTTCCATGCTCCTTATGGAAAATTTCCTTCACTATTTCTACGAAGAAACAGAATACATCTGGGACTACCTCGATGATAATTCAGTACTCATGATTGATGACCCTGACAGAGTATATGAAACAGTTCAGCTTCGCGCACGTGAAATGAGCGATGACTTTGAAGTGCTCCTCGAAAAGGGTTATGCAGTACCTGAAGACTTTAAAATAAATATAACAAAAGGTGAATACCTCGAAATATACGATGTGCCGGGAATAGTACTCTTTACGCCGTTTGCAAAGCGTATAAAGGGTGTCGATACGATGAGTGAACTTCACTCAGTATCATCAAAACAGACGCCTGTCTGGGCCGGCCATATGGATATGTTCGAGTCGGAACTCAAGCAGTACGTGAAGCGCGGATACCGTGTTACAATCGTATGCACGACTGACGAAAGACTCGAAAACCTTACTGATTTCGTTGAGAGAATCGGTCTTTTAAACAAGGTCTGGCTCAAAAAGGGAGAACTCACATCCGGTATTGAGTTCCCTGAAGAAAAAGTCTGCTATATCCGTGATGAAGACATTTTCGGAGCAGCAAAAAAGAAATCGCTCAAGCGACGCGGACAGATCCGTGAAAAGAGCGCAGGCGAAAAGCTCAAGCATTTCTCAGACTTGAGAAACGGCGATTTTGTAGTACACGAAAATCACGGTATCGGTAAATTCCTCGGCATCGAGCAGCTGACAGTCCAAGGAATCAAAAAAGATTATTTAAAGATAAAATATGCCGGCCAGGATATGCTCTATGTTCCTGTAGAACAGATGGACCTTGTCCAGAAGTATATAGGAGGCGACGGAGCAGCAGCGCCTAAGATAAATAAACTGTCGGGCGGCGAATGGAAGGCGACAAAAGCCAAAGCAAAGGCTGCAATTGCCGAAATGGCTCAGGAACTCATCCAGCTTTCGGCAGAACGCCAGATGCAGCCCGGATATGCCTTCAGCCCTGACACAGTATGGCAGGCAGAGTTTGAAGACAGTTTCCCTTATCAGGAAACAAACGACCAGCTTCGGTGCGTACGCGAAATCAAGCGCGATATGGAAAAGCCGGTTGCCATGGACAGACTCCTTTGCGGAGATGTAGGCTTCGGAAAAACAGAAGTCGCAGCTCGTGCGATATTCAAGTGTCTGTCAGACGGCAAGCAGGCAGCAATACTAGTACCGACTACGCTTCTTGCAAACCAGCATTACTATACACTTAAGGAACGTTTTGAGCGCTTCCCGTTCACGGTTGAAATGCTTTCACGTTTCCGTACAGACAAGCAGCAGGCTGAAATAATCAAAAAGGTTGGAGCAGGTTCTGTAGACCTGATTATCGGTACGCACAGACTCCTTTCAAACGATGTGAAGTTCAAGGATCTCGGCCTTCTTGTAATCGACGAAGAACAGCGCTTCGGTGTGCAGCACAAAGAACGCCTCAAGATGCTCAAGAAAAACGTAGACGTTCTCACGCTCTCAGCAACACCGATTCCGAGAACACTCCATATGTCGCTCACAGGAATCAAAAATATGAGCGTAATCGAAGAACCGCCTGAAGAGCGTTACCCTGTCCAGACATACGTACTCGAACAGGACTATATGCTCATGAAGGAAATAATCGAGCGTGAAATCGACCGTGGCGGCCAGGCATACGTCGTATATAACAGAGTTCAGGGAATCCAGAAGATTGCAAATGAGCTCAGAAGTCTCATGCCTGACTTAAGAGTTGCCGTAGGTCACGGCCAGATGGATGAACATCAGCTTGAAAGCCTCATGATCGACTTCGTAAATGGCGAATACGATGTACTTCTTGCAACTACAATCATCGAATCGGGTATCGATATTCCGAATGTAAATACAATGATCATACTTCAGGCCGACAAACTCGGACTCTCGCAGCTTTACCAGCTTCGCGGACGTGTCGGACGTTCAAACAGAATGGCCTACGCATACCTCATGTATGAAAAGGATAAGGTGCTCAATGAAAACGCCGAAAAGAGACTTCGCGCAATCAAGGAATTCACGGAATTCGGCGCAGGTTTCAAGGTTGCAATGAGAGACCTCGAAATAAGAGGTGCGGGAAACATCCTCGGAACGGCGCAGAGCGGTCATATGATGAGCGTAGGATATGAACTCTACTGCAAGATGATAGACGAAGCAGTAAGAGCACTTCAGGGAGAAATCGTGAACCCTGAAAGAGAAGAATCCACAATCGAGCTTCAGGTTCCTGCATATATCCCTGACAGCTATATTCAGGACGAAATGACAAAACTCGGTATGTATAAACGTATTGCAAGTCTCGTTACTGAAGAGGATGAAGACGAAATTGCAGACGAACTTCTTGACAGATTCGGTGAAATACCTGTTGAAGTCCAGGCTCTCATGAAGATTTCAAGAATCAGATCCTGCGCAGAAAAACTCTGCATCACACGCATACGTGAAGAAAAACAGATTGTAGCAGGAAAACCTAGTGTGAGAATCGTGTTTGAATTTGCGGAAAAGAACAATCTCAAACCACAGAATCTCGCAGATCTTGTTACGGCATACGGACAGAGAGTACTGATCCACGGTGGAGTAAAACCGTTCATACGATATACTGCAGTCCAGCCTAAACCACGCCTGAGACTTTCTGAAATTCTCGGACTTCTTGAAATAATGATTTAAAAAAAGCGTGCCATGTCAGGCACGCTTTCAATATGCAAAAAATGTAGCAAAATCGTCATATATTACCATTTGTCTGAATAATAAAACTTGTCCTTAAAGTATTGATTTAAAGACATTTTCGTTGTAATATTAATTGTTAAATGTCGCTTGAAAGGCGCTTTTTTATATTTGAGAAATGATAGTATTTAAGAGATAAAAGGTTTTTATATTTAAGAGAGGTTTCAGGTAAAAATGGAAAATGAGAAGAAAAAAGGCGGCTTCCATTACGGGTTTGTAATCGTAGCGTGCTGCTGCCTTGTATCAGCAACAAGCGTATCACTTGCATTCGGATGCGCAGGAATCTTCTACACACCGGTTTCAGAATTCCTTGGAGTAAGTACCGGAGTATTTGCGATTTACGCAACAATTCAGTCACTCATATCAGGATTTGCGCTCCGCTTCATGACACCGGTAGTTGAAAACTACGGAATGAAAAAAGTAGCGATAGTACTTCTTCTTATGCAGACAGGGCTTTTCTTTGCAGCCGGCTTGTTTACAAAAGTATGGATGTTCTATATCTACGGATTTGTATCAGGAATCATCCAGTCACTTATGCCTTCAATGGTTGCAACAGTTTCAATGAACAAGTGGTTCAAGTCAAACGTAGGAACATTCATCGGATTCAGTTCATCGATGACAGGTATCAGCGGAATGATTATAAACCCTATCGCAGGAGCATACATGCAGGCACACGGCTGGCAGGCAACATATGCGCTTTACGGATGGATCATTCTTCTTACAGCAGTACCGGCTATGATCTTCCTCTATAAGAACGATCCTGCAGACAAGGGACTAGAACCATATGCTTCAAAGAAAGAAAAGGCCAAGAAAAACACATCAGATGCCGGTGTAAGATACGAGGTAGCAGTTCAATCAAAGGCTTTCATCTACGTACTCATCGGACTTATGTCACTTGGAGCTACAAGTAACTTCGTACCATATATCGCATCATATGCAGAGTCAATCGGCATGACACTTACAGCAGCCGCAGCTCTCGCAGGAGTATCACAGTTCGGATCACTCATCGCAAAAAACGGTGTGGGAATCATCGCAGATAAATGGCCGAGACTCCTTGTTAACCTCGGACCTGCGATGCCATGTGCAGGACTTATCATCATGCTGACACTCGGAAGAGTGAACCCTTTGTTTATGACAATCGGTACTGCACTTTTCGGTGCCATCTACGGCACTACAACAGTAGGTAATACACTCGTTGTTCTTCACGTATTCGGAAACAGAGACTTCATGAAAATATTCGGAACAATCGGTATGTTCACAGCGATTTCAGGTGCTGTATCAAACTCACTCTGGGGTATCATCGCTGACCTCTGTGGAGGAGACTACACAATCTCTATGCTCATCTGTATCGGACTTTGCATTATCGGATGCATCGTAGAAAACCTCGCATTCAACGAAGCAAAGACACTCCCAAGAGAAGTACGTCAGACAACATACGTAAAACCGGCAAAGGCTGAAGAAGCTGCATCAGAAACAGAAGCATAAATAAGTATTTCAAAAAAGTTAAATGGCAGGTGCAAATGCAACCTGCCATTTTCTATACTTTGCATTGTAATCGGGGAGAAAAAATGCAAGAGATAGCTAATTATTTTTCTTCTTTCTTAACTTCCTTTTTAGTAGCATAAGTGTTGATTTCGATACCACCCATGATAACTGCGCCCTTCATAACAGTGATAGCGCCAGTCTTGATGTTACCATTTATGCATGCTGTGCTTTCGAGGATGAGGTTTTCTGATACTGAAAGATCACCATCAATCTTACCTGAGCAGAGAAGTTCAGTTGAGTTGATGTTTCCGCTTACAGTTGAGTTTTCGCTTACTGAAACTGTTCCCTTAGCCTTGATATCGCCCTTTAAATCTGAAACGATGATGCTTACACTGTCAGCTTCGATATTTCCTTCAATATTTGAACGGAGGATTACTGTTCCTGAAGTTGTGATATTACCCTTGAAGCTTCCGGCAACTTCGATATCGCCTTCTGACTTGAGTGTACCTTCAAATGTTGTTCCGGGAGCAAGATAACTTGCAGCTGCCTTTGGTTTTGCGATAGGTGATACAGGGGCAGGAGCCGGTTTCTTTTCGATAGGTGCATCAAATACAGGAGTTGCAGGGATTACAGCCTTTTCTTCCTTCTTAACTTCTTCCTGATCTGAACCTACTCCGAACATTTCAAACATAGCCTGCTTCATATTGTTTTTCTTGTTATCCATCGTAATCTCTCCTTCTTATATTTCACTTGCAAAAATTAATTTCCATATGCAAAAAGTACTGACTGAACTTCAGGTGAAAGTGTACCGAATTCAAATCCCATAGCCTTGAGCTCGTCAATCACAGGACCGAGTGCTTCAACAGTAGTAGTCTTTGAATGAGAATCATGCATGAGCACAACTCCGCTGCTCACATTTCCGGCACCATTTATAATGTTTGACGTAATTGTCGAAACAGGAAGAGGACCGCCGAGTGCAGCATCCTGACTTGAAATGTTCCAGTCAAAAGGTACAAATCCACGTCTCAGCATTTCTGATGTAAGCTCCTGATAAATACCGCTGTTGTAGTTATTGATTGAGCCGCCAGGGAATCTGAAAACAGAAGGCTTTATACCTGTTGCTTCTTCAATCCTGGAATACACGCCGTACATATCAGCGAGAAAAGCATCTACCGAAGCATAAATCTTCACGTAGTTGTGAGTATCTGTATGCATCGCGATAGTGTGACCTTCGTCAGCCATTCTTCTTAAGATATCTTCGTTTCCGGGGATTTCATTTCCGACTACGAAGAATGTTGCCTTGACATCCTTTTCCTTGAGAATATCGAGAACTTCAACCGTTCTGTCTGACGGACCATCGTCAAATGTGAGGTAGATTGTGTTTTCATGCTTCACACCTGCAATAGTTCCTTCCGGTGCATAAAACTCAGGATAGAGCTCTGCGTAAGGAGACTCAGCTTTGAAATCGCAGTAGTTACTTGTGCGTTCTTCGAGCGCCATAAGTTCCTGATTTGTCGTTTCAAGTTCGCTTTTCGTATCTTTGAGATCACCCTTAAGATTAAAAGAAACGATAACCGGAATAAGGATCATAATAATCACGGCGAGCAGTATTAAATTTTTGAAGAAACGAACACTTCCGAAGTAGCGTTCATTTTTACTTTTCATATAACTCACCTTCCGTCATTAATACTAGTTTATGTTGAGGTTATACTAACAGAAAAAGGACGGGCTTTTTCGACATGATTCCCCAAATGCATTTTTTTCGACCTGAACTGCATTATGTTGGAGTTGTAATGATTTAAGATGCAATGTAAAATATTGTATAGAGAAACATGAAAAAATCGGGCTTGAAAAGGACCGGAAAGGAGGAGCAAAATTGTATATTGCAATCTGCGATGACAACAGAGATGAACTTGAATTACTTGCATCTCTGGTAAACAAGTGGCAGGAAGAAAGACAGTCTGCACTGAGACTCAAATCATATAAAAATGCAATGGAACTCCTTGAAGATGCCAGAAGCGAAAGATTCACGCATTATATCCTTGATATTATGATGCCGGGAATCACAGGAATCTCGGCGGCAGAAGAAATCAGATCATTTGATACTGCAGCGGAGATCGTTTTCCTTACAGCATCACCGGCGTTTGCTTACGAAAGTTACCACGTAAAAGCCCTTGACTATATACTTAAACCTATCAGGGAAGATGAAATATTTGCGCTTCTCGATGATGCGGAAAGCCGCGAAAGAAGCCAGAAGAAGGGGATTACTTTAAAGACAAACAGTTCAATCGTGAGACTCCTTTTCTCGCAGCTTGAGTATGTTGAAGTAAACCAGAAACACCTTTACTTCAATATGAGCGACGGACAGGTTTATGAAGTCTTCGGAGCCCTCAGCGATTACGAAGAAATACTTCTCTCGCAGCCTGAGTTCATGCAGGTACACAGATCACATATAGTAAATATGCTGCATGTTTCCGACTTTTCACGGTCAGGTCTCAAGACTTTTACAGGAAGCGAAATCCCGATTTCGAGACTCAGATATTCGGAACTTCAGAAAAAGTATATGGAACTTCTTTTCAATCATAATGACGGAGGGAAGTAGAGGTTTTGCTTGAAGGTTCACTGGTCTTGCACCTTGAAAAAAGTTGCGGGATGACAGGAACCGGCAGGATGATAATTAAAAAGGCAGGTGCGATATGCAACCTGCCTTTTGTGATTTTTGAAGTATTGTAGTTTGTGATTTGTGTTTTCGTGTTTTTGCGTCTTGTGTTTTGCGTTTTTGGCGACCTGGGTTTCTGTTTTTGATGACCTGGGCCTCTCAGTTTTTTCGTGCGCGCTAGCTTTCCATCTGACGGGCGAGGAAACCGGCTCCGATTTCCGCAACCTTAAGCTCTGCGTCCCCGAGACTCTTTCCCTGCTCCTTCGGAAGCACTGTGATTGAGCCGATTGCGTCACCGTGCGCAAGAATCGGAACGATAATCTTCCTGTCGTTCAGGAACTTATTCTTGCTCTGAATAATTCTGTCGAGCTCATAATCAATCTTCTTATCGACCATTTCCTTTCTTAATGGACCTGATGCCGCGATAACCTGGTCAGTGTCCGAAATCACAATCTGCGCGCCGAGGATGTTTGCCGCAGTTTCAGCATATTCCTCCGCATAGTGACTGAGGTCGCTTATCGGCGAATACTTCTTCAAAATCACTTCGCCGCTATTGCTTGTGTATATTTCAAGAGGGTCGCCCTCCCTGATCCTTAAGACGCGTCTTATTTCCTTTGGAATCACAACGCGACCGAGGTCATCAATTCTTCTGACAATGCCTGTTGCCTTCATGGTATGAAATCTCCTTTGAATTTGTGTGGTTATATAAATATTGTCTTCGTAAAAATGAAAAATATGCAAAAA
>SVCW01000036.1 GCA_015058155.1 Clostridiales bacterium
TACTCTGGTTCAAATAGGAAATACAAGGCATTAAAAAAACCCGCTCACTGAGCGGGTTTTTTGTTGCAATTAATTATTCGATTACTGCCTGTGAAGCAACGATATCGAAATCTTCTTCGATTTCCTTTGAAGGAGCCTTTGTCATAAGTGATACGACTACGATGCAGATTGATGAGAAGATGAACGCAGGTAAGAGTTCATAAATTCCGAATGCACCGCCGAGAGGCTTGATCGCAAGCTTCCAGAGGAATACCATACCGGCACCGCCAACCATACCGGCGATTGCGCCCTGTCTGTTAATTCTCTTCCAGAAGAGTGAGAATACCATGAGAGGTCCGAATGTTGCACCGAAACCTGCCCATGCGAATGATACGATACCAAAGATTACGCTGTTTGAATCGAGAGCGAAGCAGATAGCGATAAGAGCGAGGATGAGAAGAGTTGCTCTTGTTGCTGTCATTACCTGCTTGTCAGTAGCATTCTTCTTTACAACGCCTGCAAAGATATTCTTTGCAAAAGCTGAAGCTGCGATAAGAAGATATGAGTCTGATGAACTGATTGTAGCAGCGAGGATACCAGCCATTACGAAACCTGCAAAGATTGGTGGTAATGCGCTTGTTGAAAGTGTGATAAAGATATTTTCAGCTGCTGAAGCTGTAAGGTGAGCTGTTGGATATAAAGCTCTTCCTACAATACCGATGAATGTTGCAACAGCAAGTGAGATTGAAACCCATACCATTGCGATTCTTCTTGACATAACGAGTTCTTCTTCCTTACGGATAGCCATGAATCTTAAGAGAACCTGAGGCATACCGAAGTATCCGAGACCCCATGCGAGACATGAGCATACGCTTAAGATAGTGTAAGTCTTGGCTTCGCCGAATACAGGAGCTCCGTTTTCAACGAGCTGTACTCCGTTTTCGTCTACAACAGGATTACCGAGTCCGAAGAATTCAAAGAATCCAGGGATTGAGTGAGCGTTTTCCATAACTGCACCGAGTCCGCCGGCATTGATTGTGCTGATTACTACGATGATAGTAAGTGCTGTTACCATAACGATAGCCTGCATGAAGTCAGAAGCACTTTCTGCAAGGAAACCACCGAGGATAGTGTAAATGAGAACGAACACTGCACCGAGAATCATCATTGGCACATATGGAAGTCCGAAAAGTGTTGAGAAGAGCTTACCACATGTAACAAAGCAGCTTGATGCGTACACCGCAAAGAAAATAAGGATGAAGAGAGCTGAAAGAGTCATGATAACCTTGTTTTCTTCACGGAATCTGTTTGAGAAGAATTCAGGAAGAGTAATAGCATTGTTTGCTCTGATACTGTATCTTCTTAATCTTCTTGAAGTGATGAGCCAGTTTAAATATGTACCTACAGCAAGACCGATAGCAGTCCATGCTGCATCTGCAAGTCCGCACCAGTATGCAACACCCGGGAGACCCATGAGCAGCCATCCACTCATGTCAGATGCTTCAGCACTCATTGCTGTAACCCAAGGTCCGAGTGAACGTCCGCCCAGATAGTAGTTTTCAGAGCTCTTATTGGCTCTCTTTGCGAATACTACTCCGATTACGATTACAATAGTCATGTAAATGATCATTGCAATCATGATCTGTAACGTTTTTCCGTCCATAATAAAATTCCTCCTAATTTTGGCAGGGAAACATAAAAAAATCCTGCCTAATAGACAGGATTATACCACACTTTTATACTTTAATCAAATAAAATGTTTATATTTATACATTTTTCGATATAATATTTAATTTGCGGATTGTATACAAAGCACTATTCTTCTTCTGAAGAGCCTTCCTGCGGCACGTAGTGGAGTTCAGGAGGGAGCACGCTCTGGACGATTTCCTGCACGCGCTTGGCAAGTTCTGACTGCTCCTGCTTGGACATGCCTTTTGTTTCAATAGGCGGGTGGATTGTAACATCAACAGTTTTGTTTCCTGTGAGGATTCCACGTTCTTCGAAAATCGCAGGTGTACCGTTAATTGTTACCGGGATAATAGGAACTCCCGGTTTTGTAGCGAGCTTCATGCTGCCCTTCTTGAATTCACGGTGAGGTTTTCCCTGGCTTCTTGTTCCTTCAGGGAAAACTACGAGTGAGAATCCTTTTTCGATGAATTCAATGCCTTCGTTTATTGCACGTAGAGATGCTCTCGGGTCACTTCTTTTAATAGGAATACTTCTTATGTTCATGATCCATTCGCCGTAGAGAGGAACTTTGAGAAGTTCTTCCTTTGCGACAAATCCGAGCTGGATGCTTGAAAGCGCAGCGCAACAGACAGGAATGTCAGCATATCCCTGGTGGTTTGCCATGAAAACGACAGGACCTTCCTTGGGAAGGTTTTCCTGCCCTGTAATATTGACTTTGATATTGAAAGAATCGAGAAGGTTTCGGCTCCATGTTCTTATGGCCTTGCGGATGCCGTCCCTTTCCATTTCATAATTTTCAGTCGTGCGACCTTCAAGAATCTGTTTTTTATGCGCGTTGAGGTACCGAAGTGCGATATAAATCTTCGCTGCAGGAATTATATTAGGTATAATCTTCATTCTCTATATCTCCCAATTAAACTATATTACTTATCGAGACCGGCTGCTCTCATATATACAGGTCTTCTGATTTCGTGAAAATCGAGGAAGTTCTTTTTCTTTTCTTCCTGATTGAATGAAGCCATGAAGAAGTAAGGGATTGTGCTGTCATCCTTTACTCTTTCCCAGAGAACTTCAGGATCTTCGTCTACGAAAACGCAAGTCTGCTTCTCGAGGATTTCGAGAGACATTTCGTCGAGAATAATTCCGTCGCCACAGACAACAACCATAGTTTCAGGATAGTCTTCGTCCTTTGCAAGGCCGTGATCATAAGCAGGGTCTACGAGTTTTGAAAGCATTTCAAACTCAGCGTTTCTGTAGGCGTGTTCGCCGTTTACCATTACGAGTCTGAAGATCTTTCTTCCGTCGAGTCTTTCGATTTCATCATCCATCACGAGAACAGGGCATCCGAGCTCTTCTGCGAGCTCCTTACCTTTTCCGAGTCTGTCTGAACCGATATATCCGATAATAAAGTGTTTTGCCATTCTTGTTTTACCTTTCATAATTCAAGTGTTACCTTATATAATAACAATTATTGGAGCAGTTTTCAACCGAGAGAGGTAGCGAGGTGTTGAAAAAAAGTTGCGATTGTTATAGAATGTATACAAATGCTCAATCTTTAGGAGACTTATTATGGAAAACAAAGCAGTAAAAGAACCGGTACTCGTTATTATGGCAGCCGGCATGGGAAGCCGCTACGGCGGACTCAAGCAGATAGACCCGATAAGTGATCAGGGAGAAGTAATTCTTGATTTTTCACTTTATGATGCTGTAATGGCAGGTTTCAAGAAGGTTATCTTTGTAATAAAGAAAGAAATCGAAGAAGATTTCAAGGCGCTCGTTCAGGGGAAGTCAGATAAGTACATCGATGTAGAGTATGCTTTTCAGGCAATCGATGATCTTCCCGAAGGTTTTGAAGTTCCTGAAGGACGTACAAAGCCATGGGGAACATGTCATGCGGTGCTTGCATGCCGCAACATGATTGATGGTCCTTTTGCAGTAATAAATGCGGATGACTACTACGGAGCAGGTGCATTCCAGACTATTTACGACTGTCTGGTTGATCTTGAGGATGATCCTGACTGCTACAACTATGCGATGGTGAACTACAGAATCGAAAACACTCTTACAGAAAACGGATATGTAGCGCGCGGCGTATGTGAAGATGACGGAAACGGTTATCTCAAGGAAGTCAATGAACGCACAAAGATTATGCAGAAGGGAAGCGTTATCATCTACGTTGAAGAGGCGCTCAACAAAGACGGAACTCCTGCAGGCGATAAATTCGTAAAGGTCGAAAGAGGAACTCCTGTATCGATGAATTTCTGGGGATTCACAAGAAGCTTTATCGACGAACTCGAAAAGAGATTCCCGTCATTCCTCGAAGATGCACTGGAAAACAATCCTTTGAAGGGCGAATATTATCTTCCGCTCGCTGTACAGCAGCTTTTAAGCGAAGGAAAAGCGAGAGTCAGGATGCTCGAATCACATGACAAGTGGTACGGTGTAACTTACCACGAAGACAAGGAAGATGTTGTGAATGCTATGCAGTCACTGAAAGACAAGGGATTTTATCCTGAAAAACTCTGGAAATAGTAAAAAACAAGGCAGCCATAAGGCTGCCTTTAGTATTTTAGAAACCGAGGTCTTCTCCTACGATGATTACTTTGATTCTTCCAATCGGCTTACAGATTCTTGTCTGAACCCAGTGAGCACAGATGCAGTCGTCGCTTAAACATTCGGCGCACTTACCAGTAAGTTTGCAAGGAGTGTTGAGCGGGAATCTCTGAGCATTGACAGGCGCTGCAATTGTGCGGATTCTGTCGCGTGCGTCTTCGATATCACGTACAATCTTATTAATTCCGGCAATCACTACAACGTTTGACGGTCCGTAAGTAATTGCAGCAACTCTGTTACCGCTTCCGTCAACGTTGAGAAGCTGACCGTCTTCAGTGATTGCATTTGAACTTGTAATGAATGTATCAGCTTCAGCGATGATTCTTCTCATGATTGAAGCTTTTTTTACAGGATCAGGTTCCGAATCTCTGTCGAGAAGTGCGTAGCCTTCCTTTTTAAGTTCATCGACAAGGCCGATTTCATTTATTGTTGCTGAGCCGCCCCAGCCTACAACATGGTCCTGAGGAATAAGTGACATCGCTTTTTCAAGAGCCTCTTCTTTTGTTGCGCAGTAAAAAGCGCGGAAGTTTCTCTTTTCGAGTGCGGCTACTACCTGAGGGCCGTACATAGAGTTTCTCTTATCATATAATTCTTTATTCATAGGAACCTCCTGTTTATATTAATTCAAGGATTGACATATTTATTTGTCTAATTATATCAGCATGAAAACCATGTGTAAAACAGAAATTTTGTCGATTTACCGAAAGGTTTACACGATTAAAAAAATGTATCAATATACACTTGAAGAGGAAAAATAAGTAAAGATAAGACCTTTTATTTCCTTATGGGTACTGATATAATATAAGGGTTGAGAAGATTAGTTCAAAACTAAGAAATAAAAGAGGATTAAAAGATGATACAGGATTTAGATTTTGGCAGAATGCAGAATGAATTTCATAACGATGTGGAACCACAGGCAGACGATATAGTTGTATGTTTCCAGAATGGAAAAGTACTTCACGATCATACAGCTGACGGAGGACTCAAGCTTCCGACTTATGCGCAGGTTTCAGAATGGATGAAGGGAAATGAAAGTACTTACTGGGACAAGGACGATATCATCCAGTACGTATTCAGACTCCAGGATGTAAACTACTTTATTTATATGGGTAACTTCGGCGAATGCCCAGACCCTGATTACACATATGTGCCAATGATGGCGATCCGTCGTGACTGGCCGGAAATTCCAAGAAACCTCTATTTTGGTATGTGCACAGCATGGCACCTTTATGTATGGTACCGCGATAACAAGTTCTGTGGACGTTGCGGTACACAGACTCACCACGACGCAAAGGAAAGAATGATGCGTTGTCCAGAATGCGGCAACATGATCTTCCCAAGAATCAACCCTGCAGTAATCGTAATCGTAAGAGACGGTGACAAGTGCCTTCTCGCTACTTCAGCTGGTCCTACTACAACAAGCAAGGATAAGCGTTACGGTGCTATTGCAGGTTTCATTGAAATCGGTGAAACTGCAGAAGAAGCAGTAGCTCGTGAAGTAATGGAAGAAGTAGGACTCCACGTAAAGAACATTACTTACTACAAGAGCCAGCCTTGGGGTATCGCAGGAAATCTTTCAATCGGATACTTCTGTGACGTAGATGGCGACAAGACAATGCACATCGATACATCAGAACTCGGCTCAGCAGAATGGTTCAAGCGCGGCGAAGTACCAGGCAAGGAAGACGGAATCTCACTCACACGTGAAATGATGACAGTCTTCAACGAAGGCAGAGACCCTAGATAAATACATTATCTAGTACTTCACTTTGATGAAGTCCACAATATCGCAGAAACGTTAATTTTTCAACGTTTTCTGCGATTTTTTACTTGCATTTTACTGCAGGTATGTTATAATAAATAGGCTTGCGGATATTCGCGGGCAATTCTCTGCGACGGGGAAGACCGTCGCCATTTAGTCCACAGGGAGGTGAAAAGAATGACAAATTATGAAGTTATGTTCATTATCGACCCTACTTTAGAAGACGAAGCAAAGGAAGCTACAGTTGAAACTGTAAAGGGAATCATCGAAGCTGACGGTGCTGTTGATAAGGTAGACGTTTGGGGAATGAGAAAACTTGCTTATCCGATTCAGAAGAAGAACGAAGGATACTACGTTGTAATCGAATTTAAGGCAAATCCTACTCTTCCAAAGGAACTTGACAGAAGAATGAGAATCTCTGACGCAGTTATCAGACATCTCATCATCAACAAGGACGCAAAATAAGAGAGGAGGCACATTATGAATAGTGTTTCACTCGTAGGAAGACTCGTCCGTGACCCGGAAGTGAGATACACTCCGTCACAGATGGCAGTTGCCAGATTTACCGTAGCTGTTGACAGACCTTTTTCAAGAGACAGCGAACAGACTGCAGACTTTATAAGCTGCGTTGCATTTGGTAAACAGGCAGAATTTATTGAAAGGTACTTCACTAAGGGAAGACCGATCGGCCTCACAGGTAGAATTCAGACTGGAAGCTATACTAACAAAGATGGCGTAAAGGTTTATACTACTGATGTTGTGGCAGACAGAGTAGAATTTGTTGGAAACAAAGAAGGAAACGGAGGAAGCGCTGCACCTGCTAAGTCGGGCGGTGACTTTGATATGGGTATTCCTGAAGGTTTCTCAGCACTCGAAGATGAAGATCTTCCATTCTAAGTGCTGAGCCAGCAAAACAGATTTGATTAAATTTCGAAGAAAGGAGATTTTCGTTATGATGCAGGATAAGAGACGCGGTGGCGGCATGAGAAGAAAGAAGGTTTGCCAGTTCTGCGCTGATAAGACAGAAGTTATTGATTACAAGGACGTTGATAAGCTCAAGAAGTATGTTACTGAAAGAGGTAAGATCCTTCCTAAGAGAATCACTGGAACTTGCGCTATGCACCAGAGAGAAGTTACAACTGCTATTAAGAGAGCAAGAATCGTTGCACTTCTTCCTTACGTAGCTGACTAATCAGAAACTAAAACGAAAAACATATCCGGAGTCAAAAGACTCCGGATTTTTTATTGCTTCTGAAGTGTATTATCAGTCATATATCAATATGGTGTTTCTCTTCACAAAATCCACAACATCTAGTGGGGTGAAATTTGATTTTGTTTGTGGTATAATTTAGTCTGTATAGGTATCGGAAGGGGACAGAAGAATGTTTTTTAACATAATATTTTTTTCAATGCTTATGATTCCGCCAGTAATAATACTTGCGGGAATTAAGAAAAGAGTATCGGCAAACACAACGATATTCACATCGATAGTAGCAGTTTCACTTGTGACAATCGGTATCCTTGCAATTGCAAGAACATCAGGAATCGCACTCGGAGAAGAATTCATAAACGGTGCAAAACAGATTGCAGACGTAATCGCAAAATCGGATGAACTCGCCGGCCAGGCAGGCCTCGGAGAGCTTTCATACCATGAAAGATACAAACTCATCCTCACAATGTACTCAGCAATCAACACACTTTTACCGGCAACAATAATCGTTTTCACGGCGATTTTCACATATCTCCTCTACATGTTCATTTCGAAGATGTTCAGGAAAATCGGAAAGAATCCTGAAAAGCTCACACCAATGAAGGAATTCGGATGGCCACCAAGTCTTTTCATCGGCTATCTTATGCTTTCGCTTCTTGCGATGCTTTTCGAACTGATGGAGCCTTTTGCGACAGCAAACCTCTATATGAATATAAGTATAATTTTTGAATATATGCTTGCGGCACAGGGACTCGGAGCAGTATTTATGATGCTTGATAAAAAGAAAATTCCTAAAGTTGTCGGAGCGTTTGTAGGGGCAGCAGGGATCATAATCGGTTTTGTCCGTATGGTACTGTTTGCGTTTGGTATGTTTGATTTCCTTTTCAGCATGAGAGGAAGGATGGCAAGAAAGTAAGAGGATATTTTTATGGCAGTAAAGAGCATGGAAGAAATTTTGGCTGCATATTCACCATTTCCTATGTGTGTTGTAAACGGACAGGGAAAGGTTCTTGTTGCTGGCGAAAGAATCGGCGAAGTATTCCTTTATGAAGGCATAGAAGATGCTGATATTTTTGCACTTACAGGAATCAAGTTCAATGAATATCTTGCGGCTGAAGCCGGAACAAAAGTGCTTACAGTTTCGAGAAACGACAAGGTTTTCAAGATTTCAGCGCAGCTTCTCGAAAATACAGACAGTCACATGGCGGTCTTTTTCCAGGACATTACAAATTATGAGGCTTTAAAGAAAATCTACAATAATGAACGTACTTGTATGGCGATCGTTCATGTAGATAATCTTGATGAGCTTCTTAAGAATACAGACGGCGAAAACGACCTTACGCTCCTTTCAAGTATAGACAAGACTATAAGACAGTGGGCGGCTCGTTACAATGCAAGTATTACAAGGTACAGGGACGATATGTACCATGTAATTATCGATAGTGCTTCGTGTGACAAGCTTATCGAAGGCAAGTTTTCAGTACTCGATGATGTAAGAGCTTTGAATACTGACCAGGACTTCCCGGTTACTCTTTCAATCGGTATCGGTATCGGAGGCAAGACTCTTGCGCAGACTGACAAGTATTCTGAAGATGCGCTCGACCTCGCTCTCGGTCGTGGTGGTGACCAGGCGGTAATCAAGAACATTACAAATATCAGCTACTACGGTGGCAAGACTCAGACTGTCGAAAAGAGCAACAAGGGTAAGTCAAGAGTAATTGCTCATGCGCTCAAGCAGCTCATAGATCAGGCTTCAAACATCATGATCATGGGTCATACTAACCCGGACATGGACTCATTTGGCGCAGCGCTCGGAGTTACAAGAATGATCAAGATGGCGGGAAAGGAACCGTATATCGTAATCAACAGCGTATCTGATGCACTCTCCGAAATTTACAAGGCAGCAAAAGAAACAGAACTTTACAATTTCATAAATGGTGAAAAGGCAGTGTCAATGGCTAATGAAGAAACACTTCTTATCGTTGTGGATACTCACAGACCGAGCTACACAGACTGCCCTGAGCTTCTTGAAAAGACAGAAAAGATTGCAGTAATCGACCATCACAGAAAGATGGAAGAATTCATCGAAAATGCGACTCTTTCATATATAGAATCATATGCTTCATCAGCATCGGAACTCGTTTCGGAAATGATTCAGTATTCCGAAGAACGTAAGAGTGTTACAAGACTTGAAGCAGAGGCGCTTCTTGCAGGAATGACTGTAGATACAAACGAGTTTGCCGTAAAGACAGGTGTAAGAACTTTTGAAGCTGCGTCATGGCTCCGTCGTATGGGTGCAGACACAACTTCAGTAAAGAAATTCCTTCAGACTGATGCAAAATCATTCCTTATCCGCTCCAAGTGCATCGCAAATGCCGAAATCAGCGAAGAAGAAGGTATTGCATTCTCGATTCTCGAAGGTGTTCATCCTGATTCACAGATTCTCTGCGCACAGGTTGCCGACGAGCTTCTTCTCGTAAAGGGAATCAAGGCAAGCTTTGTTGCCGGAGTCAATATGGCAGGAAAGACCGTTGTCAGCGCAAGATCGCTCGGCGACGTAAACGTGCAGGTTATAATGGAAAAATTCGGCGGTGGCGGTCACCTCACAACAGCAGGTGCGCAGCTTGATGATACGCCTGAAGATATTATCACAAGACTTAATGATTTGCTTATTAAACCAAAGGAGGACTAGATAGATGGTAGTTATTTTATTAAAGGATGTTAAGGGAACAGGTAAAGCTGGAGACGTTGTAAAAGTTTCTGACGGATATGCAAGAAATATGCTTATTCCGAAGGGACTCGCAAAGGAAGCTACAGAAGGCAACGTAAGAAACCTCGAAAAGCAGAAGGCGCTCCAGGCTGAAAAGAAGGCAGAAGAAAAGGCAGCAGCTCAGGCTCTCGCAGAAAAGCTCAAGGAAATGCCTGTAACTATAAAGACTAAGAGCGGAGAAGGCGGAAGACTTTTCGGTTCAATCACATCAAAGGATATTGCTGATGCTTTAAACAACCAGTACAAGCTCAATATCGACAAGAAAAAAATCGTACTCGACAGCCCTATAAAGAATGTAGGAACATATACACTTCCTGTAAAGCTTTATGAAGAAGTAAAGGGTGAAATCAAAGTTACAGTAGAGGTATAAAATATAAATGGCAGACGTAAACAGAATCCCTCCGCACAATGACGAAGCCGAAAAATCCGTACTCGGTGCAGCGATGCTCAGTAAGGATGCGCTTCTCGATATAATGGACGCAGTAAAACCGAGAGACTTCTACAGCGAAATGCATAAGGAAATTTTCACATGCATCCGCGATCTTTATTCAAGAAGTCTTCCTATCGACACGCTTACTGTTTCGGAGGAACTTAAAAAGAGAAATTCGCTTGAAATGGTCGGTGGGCGTGCGTATATCGCATCGCTTGCTTCAGGTGTGCCTTCAACAGCAAATGCGGGCCAGTATGCGAAGATTGTTGCCGAAAAGGCAGTCCTGAGAAGACTTATCGACACTTCATCAGATATTATCGAGCAGTCATACAAGGAAAAGATGGAAGCTGACGTTGTTCTCGATTATGCAGAGCGCGGTATTTTTGAAATCGCTCAGGCAAGAGAAACAAAGGAAGTTGCTCCGTTAAAGGATGTTCTTATAAGAAATATCGAGATTATTGACGAAATCAGCAGCCGTGACGGAGACGTAGTCGGAATCACTACAGGTTTCAAGGATCTTGATGCAAAGACAAGCGGTCTTCAGAGATCGGATCTCATCATCCTTGCTGCAAGACCTGCCATGGGTAAGACTGCGTTTGCTCTTAATATTGCACAGCAGGCAGCGCTCAAAGGCAATGCGAATGTTCTAATTTTCTCTCTCGAAATGTCAAAGGAACAGCTCGGCCAGAGACTTCTTGCGATGGAATCACGAATTGAAATCCAGAAGCTCAAGACAGGCGATCTTAACCGTAAGGACTGGGATGATCTCAACATTGCGCTTGACAAGTTATCGGAAGCAAAGATTTTCATTGACGATACTCCGGGTATCTCGATGATGGCGATAAAGAATAAGTGCCGTCGTGTAAAGGTGGAACATGGTCTTGACCTTATCGTACTCGACTATCTCCAGCTCATGACATACGAAGGAAGAGCCGATTCAAGACAGCAGGAAATCTCAGCACTCTCAAGAAACCTGAAGCTTCTTGCGCGTGAAATGGACTGCCCTGTAATCGTTCTCTCGCAGCTTTCGCGAGCAGTAGAACAGAGAGCAGAGCACATCCCTCAGCTCTCAGACCTTCGTGAATCAGGTTCAATCGAGCAGGATGCCGACATCGTAATGTTCCTCTACAGAGACGATTACTATACTAAGGAAAAGTCAGAAAAGCCAGGTGTCTGCGACGTTATCATCGCAAAGCACAGAAGCGGACCGACTGGAACAGTCGAGCTCACATGGCTTGAAAAATATACAAGATTTGTGGACAAGAGTAATATCACGCTCTAAGTTCATAGGCGGCATGTCCGCATGAAAGGTTTTTGTTTTGAAGTTTACATATGATAATAAAGACAGGTATCTTCTTGATACTGAAGTCGAAAATATTTTCATAAGTGAATATATGGTAAATGCGCCGGGCGAGTATGTGAAGGTTTATCTTTACGGTCTCATGTGTGCGCAGACAGGTCAGGATGCATCTCCTTCTGTCATTGCAAAGCAGCTTTCCTCATCTGAAGAAGAGGTAAGGAAGGCCTTTTTGTACTGGAAAGAAAGAGGTGTCATCAGACTTTATAAAGACGGCGATGATGAAGGAATCGAGTTTGTAAGTCTTCGCAGCATGTTTGTTTATGGAACAAGAAAGGGCGGCAGGACTCAGTGTGACAAGCAGGGAAAAGGTTCCGGCGCTTCATCGTCTATTTGCGATGCGACTCTTGCGGAGCTTTACAAGAATGTTGAAAGGGCTTTAGGAAGACCGCTCGGAGCAAAGGAGTCTGTTGAAATCATTTCATGGATTGATGATTATGGTGCAACACCTGAGCTCATAGTAAAGGCATATTCATATTGCAGGGAAGTTCATAAGAAGGATGCGCCTGCGTATGTTGCAAAGGTTGTGAAAAGCTGGGCGCTTAAGGGCCTTACAAGCGTTTCTGCAATCGAAGAATATCTTGAAGAAAATGAGAGAACGCGCTTCCTTTACAAACGTGTTTTCAAAGCTCTCGGGTTTGCAAGATATGCGACGGAAGAAGAGCGAAGGATTATGGACGTGTGGTTCAATGAAATGAACATTCCGATTGACCAGGTACTTGAAGCATGTAAGAAAACGAGCGGAATAACGAACCCGAATATCAACTATATCGACAAGATTCTTAAAAACCAGTACAAAGAAAACGGCGGAAGCATTTCAGGGGAAGAAGAAAAGATTCCGGCAGGTGTTGTACTTAAGTATTATGATTATGTGAGAGAAACTGAAGAAGCTCTCGCAAAGGAACATGCAGAAGAGGTATACGATAAGATTCCTGAAATCAGGGAGCTTGATGAACAAATCAGAAGAGCAGGTTCGGAAATGAGCCGAATCATGATTTCAAGGGCAGAAGGGAAAAAAGAGGCCGCAGAAGAATTACGAAGAAGAGTTGACAGTATGCTTGCTGAAAAGGCGGCAACGCTTACTGACAACGGATATCCGGCAGATTATCTTGAAGTAAAGCGTAGATGTAAAATCTGCGGAGATACCGGAACGACTGAAAACGGCGAAAGATGTGAATGTTTCGCAAAGATGATGGAAGAGGCTAAGGAATGGCAAAACTCTTTAAAGACAAAGACAAGTTTTTCATAGACAAGTTCTATTATGCGCTTGGCTGGCCTTTCAGAAAGGTTTACCAGGGTGTGAAATTTGTTGTGTCCAAAGTGAGACATGCCAAATTCGAGCGAAATCCTGAAGCTGAAGCGAAGCACATTGAAAAACAGGAAAAGAAAAAGACAAAGCGAAAGAGCTTTGTGAACTCAATAATTGAAAAAGACAAGCAGATTGCTGCACGTATGATTCATGCCATCAACAGAATGGACAGAAGACACGACAGGATTGCAGGAAAGGCCGAAGCTGTAGCGAGCGCCGGAACTGAAAAGTGGAATCTTGCCCGTGAATGGGCAGAACTCAACAAAAAACAGCTGCTTGTGAAGTTTGCGTGTCTTGTAATCGTTCTCGGATGCATTGCAGGAGTTGTCAATATCTGTACTGCATATGAGTATTCATACAATGGAAGAAGACTCGGCGTTGTAAAGGATCAGGATGACGTTCTTCGTGTCTGCGATATTGTAAGTTCGAAGCTTACGCGTGAACATGGTGCAGAAATTGCAATCGACAAGGAACAGGATATCACGTTCAGGAAGGTTTTCAGATTCGGTAAGGATATCGATGATATGGAAGCCGTAGCGAACAGAATGACATATATGCAGGACATGGTTGCTCATGGCATAGCGATCATGATAAACGGAAATCGTGTTGCGATTGTTGATTCTGAAGAAACTGCCCAGCTGATTCTTGACTCGGTACTTGCGACGTTTGTTGTCGAAAAGGAAAACACTGAGTATGAAGAGGTTGGATTTGCTGAAGATGTAACGCTTGAGCCGATTGATACAAGACTCGGACGACTTGAGAATACATATGATGTAGTAATGAAGATTCTGAACGGCGGTCAGGAAATCAAGACTCATATCGTTCAGTCAGGCGAAACTCTTTCGGGTATTGCAAGTAAATACAATATAAGCATGGCGGATCTTCAGGCGACAAATCCGCTCCTTAATCCGGCAAGGCTTTCGATCGGTCAGGAAATCATTCTGACTCAGGCGGTTCCGCTTCTTACAGTTCAGACTGTCGAAGTGTCAACGCTCATCGAATACATGCCTTACCAGACACTTTACGAAAACAATTCTTCGATTTATCTCGGCGAAACTTCTGTAAAGGTTAAAGGTGTGCCTGGTGAAAGAGAAGTTGTTGCCAAGATTGTAAAGAACAATGGTGTTGAAGTTGCAAGACTTGAGCTCCAGTCGACAATATTGAGCGATCCGACAAACGAAGTTCTTTATACAGGAACAAAACCGCTTCCTCCTAAACAGGGAACAGGAACGTTCATAAGCCCGCTTTCAAGCTACACTATCACATCGAGATTCGGTTCAAGATGGGGATCGTTCCATAGTGCAATCGACATGGCGGCACCTTCAGGAACAAAGATCAGAGCATCCGACGGAGGAACTGTAACGTTCGCAGGATATAGTGGCTCGTATGGTTATCTCCTGAAGATTGATCACGGCGGCGGATATGAGACTTACTATGCACACTGCAGTAAGCTTCATGTGAGCAAGGGAGACAAGGTCTACCAGGGTCAGCACATCGCAAATGTAGGAAGTACCGGCTACAGTACCGGACCGCATCTCCATTTCGAAGTGAGGTATCTGGGAACGCCGAAGAACCCACTGAATTATATATAACGGAAATAAAGAAGAGCCTCAAAGGCGCCCGGCAGGGCGCCGGGGGCTCTTTTTTCTTGGGGCGCGGCTACGGGCTTCTTGTACTTGTGACTTGGGGCGCGCTTCAGCTATTTGCGCGTGTTTCGCTTGGGAGGCGCTCCGCTGCTGTGGTTTTCCGCTTGGGACTCGGCTACGGGCTTTTTGTACTTGTGGTTTCCGCATTTTCGTGTTTGCGGTTTTTCTTGTTTTTCGGTTCTGGTGCATAAACATAGCCGGGAAAATGCATTTCGCTTTGAAGCAGGCTATATGAAAATGCGTGTTAAGCAAAATATGCAGAAATATAGCCGTAATCCAGAAGAAATGCAAGATTACGGCTATACTTTTTACGAAAAAACAACGTCTTGAAAATGTGTGTAGCCGGAAATGATAAAAACATAGTAAACGCGGCTACGAGTA
>SVCW01000037.1 GCA_015058155.1 Clostridiales bacterium
AAGCATATTCAACGACAGTGTCGTCTTTATAAGTGCAAAGTATCAAGCCTACGCTCGGATTTTCATTAGGCTTCTTTACGTCTCTGTTTAGAGCTTCCAAATAGAAATTTAGTTGTCCGAGATGTTCAGGTTTGAACTTTCCGACCTTGAGTTCGATAGCAACAAGGCAGGACAATGCACGATTATAGAACAGCAGATCAATAAAGAAATCGGTATTACCAACCTGTACCCGATACTCCTCGCCCACAAAGGTAAAGTCTTTGCCAAACTCCAAGATGAATTGTTTCAGATTGGTGATGATGGATTTGCGAAGATCCTTTTCTTTATAGTTTTCGGGAACATCAAGGAACTCAAGAACGTACGAATCTCTCAGAGTTCCAACAGCGGGATGTTGTTCGATGAGATCGTGGTGCTTGGCTGTAGAAAGCATCGTTCTTTCATAAAGCATACTG
The DNA here is from genome assembly GCA_015058155.1 of Clostridiales bacterium. Classification (GTDB taxonomy): domain Bacteria; phylum Bacillota; class Clostridia; order Peptostreptococcales; family Anaerovoracaceae; genus QAKD01. The sequence continues at coordinate 453 of SVCW01000037.1, forward strand.
TCAATCTGACGTTCAAGTTCTCTCTTTCCGTATCCATTGGCGATACAGAGCCGCATATAGAATTCTCTTGATTCATCCGTTTTGCAACCGGACATGATGAGCAGATTATTTGACCATGTAATTTCTCTCACCAGTGGTGAGAGTTTTTCATTGTCCTTATACGTCTCATAAAACTGCTTCATTCTCCAAATATTCTGAGAAGAAAAGCCGCTGGCAGAGGGATATGTCTGTTTGAGGAAATTAGAGAAGTCCTGCACGACACTCTTACCCCAACCGTCATTGGCAGCCTTCTCGCTGATGTATTTGCCGATCTGCCAATACATCTCTATCATCTCAGCATTTACAGCTTTAATGGCTCGTGATTTTGAATGCTCAATGATTGCAATAATATTTTCAAAGTCGTTATTGTATTGGATAATGTCTGCCACTTTTTTCACCTCTCAGTTTTGGCAATGTCTTCTGTTTCGGAAAGCATCTGAACCAAAGTTTTCTTGAGTCTCTCGTTCATAGGAGAACCGGGATCGAAACACATTTCGACAAAGCGTTCCATCTCCGGATTGTTCAACCCAACATTAACATGATTATTATATATTGCTCCATGCGGATCGTCAGTCCTGCCAAAAATATAATCCATTGACACGTCGAAATAGTCCGCATATCTAAGCAATAGTTCGGGCGGAGGCGTAGCGTCATCCGTCTCATATCTCGCAAGACTCGATTGACTGATTTCAAACTCCTTGCTGAGCTTCATCTGAGAAAGTTTAATGCTCTCTCGCAAAGAGCGCATTCGTTCGCTGATGATTTTCATGTGTTTGCCTCCTTGTGTGAACATATTATACCCGATATTAGAATTAAAATCAATTACTCATTTGCATAATTCAAGATGTATTTACAAATAAACCTGCATTTCCAGAAAATCGAAAAAATAGTTTTTCATACTTGGCAAGCAATGCACCGAGGTACCCTCAATGCGAAATCTGCGATTCCCTTGTCGGGCAGCATCCCGAACCCTTTAACAATTTCAAAGAAATTGGCTACGTACCTGCGGTGCTTTATCGGAATAATGTTTAGGGAACAATAGCAGATAAATATTGTGTGCGAATCTTTTGTAGAATAGTATCTCCTTCGGGAGAATTCAAAAGAGAAAAGACTTGCTGCTCGTATTGGACATCTGCCCCTAATTTGAATAAGTGCCTATACTGAGCAAGAAAACCTTTACAATCCAAATGCCGCAGAATGCTATGATATTCGTTTTCTTGCTTTAATTCTTCATGTATTTTTTCGTATTTTGTAGCAATGGAGTCAATATCTTCTTCGCTTTTTCGTTCAGCAGCATAGAGGTTTTTTAGTTCGTCAAGGTTCTTTAGAGATTTAATTTTGCCGCGATAATCGAACTTGTCCCTTAAATCAAACGCAACATGTTTTGCAATCCACTCATCTTTTTGCGATACAAAGAGCTCCGTTATCTTTTTCTTTACTCCTTCAATTACAGATCCCTTATCTTCCTCAACACTATATTTTTCAATCATTAGTTGCAGTATGTCATCAGTTAGTAACAGGTTCTCTATTTCAAAATACGGAACATAGTAAATACTGTTCTGCGCCAAAGATTTCAAGTATTCATCCATCTTATAATCGCAGTCAACTATGCCATAAACCTTATGAGGAAGTCCAGTTGACTTGTATGCTTTTGTGGATATAATCACTTGATCGCAGCCGCCGGAAGAAACAACTTTGAATTCTGGAAACATAAGCTTAAATAGTTTTGAATCATATTTATATTCGTTTTCTGACTCGCAAAACAGAATAGGCAATCTGCTGCCGACTAACTCAATCATCAATGCTTGTGGCAAGTCTTTATTCTCTTGTAACTGACGCCATTCCCATTTGCTTCCGTCGTACTTTTCTATCCAATATATTTTAGAATTTACTCTGGAAGCAACGAAATCACTATCATGAGTTAGATACACAAAGACAGAGTTTGGACGCTCACGCTCAACAAAGTTCCACAGTTTGGAAACGATTGCGGTTTTCAGATAGGTCTCCGGCTCACCGTCAAGAATAAGAGCTGCGTATTCAAGCGGCGCATTGTAGATAAGGTAGTCAAGCTCTGAGCGTTCGTACATATTGCGGGCAACCTCATTTTCAACTGCGATTGTGTCAATGGCAATAATGCTGCCATCGCTGAATTTCAGCTCCACACATACGGTATCGAAGTTAAATTCGCAACTAATAAGTTTTCTCATAATCAAATCATCCATAATCAAGATTGTTTCTTTTTTCTTGGTCCTCTTGGCTTGGAGTTCGGACGTTTGATTATGCCGTTTTTGAAGGGAGCATCCTCAAACTTCTCGAAATAAACAAATAATCCGAACCCGTCTCCCACAGGGAAGATCTGGTTCGGATTATATTGCTTTGGTGCGCGTGGAGGGACTTCGCATCCTTGCTACGCAAGTCTGCCGTCCTGCGCTGCTCTTCTGAGCAGCTTGGACCACTCGCTAAAGAACTGTCCACCGGACAGTTCTTCTTTACGCTCGCGCCCTTTCGGGTTCGAGTCCCTAATTTTGTACATAAAAAAATACAGACTACCTAGCGGTAGTCTGCATTTTTTTGGTGCGCGTGGAGGGACTCGAACCCCCAACCTGCTGATTCGTAGTCAGTTACTCTATCCATTGAGCTACACGCGCAAGGTTCGTACCTGAAATGGTACGAGAATTATTATACATTCATAAGAATGATTTGTCAAATGAATTCCTTGTTTTTGCCTGCCTCAAATTAACTGTTTTTTCGACTAGAAGGTTTCTTTGATTTCCCCTCTCTTGTATGCATCAAGAAGTTCTGTGAGATTTGAGACCGTCTGCTTGATTTCCTTGCCCTTGTCGGTATCGCTTATAAGCATTCTCTTTTCAAGAAGTTCTACTGTCCTGATAAGCGGATCTCGGAATTCCTGACTTCCGTCTGGCTTGAGCGGACTGTAAGGTTTGTGTTCGGAAAGCGCCATGAATCGTGAATTGTAGATAAATGTATATCCTGCGATTCCTGTATCCTTCTGGTAAGCCTTTGACATACCGCCGTCGATTATGAAAAGTTTTCCGCCGCCCTTGCTAGGACTCTTGCCGTCCTTAACCTTTACAGGTACATGACCAGTAAGAATATGTGCTGTCTTAGGGTCAAGTCCGAACTCTGTCAGGATTCTGTCGCAGTGAACCTGCTCTTCTGTCAGTTTATAATAAGGTGATGCGGTTTCCTTGTGGCTTGCCTTGTCCGCAATGAAAAGTCTTTCAAAAGTTGTCATCTTGTTCTTTGCGAAAAGCGGTGAACGTTTTCCGAGCCAGAGATACCACATGAGATCTCCCGGATAACCGTTTGTAACCTCTTCAGGTGAGAAGTATTCTTTACGCACGTTTTCATCAAGATAATCGAAAAGTTCCTTTCCCTTGAGCGACTTTCCGTCGATTTCTAGTCCGATGTAGTCTCCGTTTTCGTCCATAGGGATACAGCCGTGGTACATGAGGTTATTGTTGTAAATTGTGTACATAGCGCCGTGGCTGTAGAGGAATCTTATATGTTTCTGAAGCTTTTCACTCTGGAGGAATGAAGCTGCGAGTCTTGTCATGAGGTCCTTTTCGTCTTCTGTGAACTTGTAAGGATCTTCAGGATTAATTGTAGGGAAGTTTGTGTCACGGAGTTCCCATTCGATACCGTCGATAACGACAGTTCCCTTTTCATGATTAATCTTGTCAAGAACAAGTCTGTGGTCCATTTCATATTCAGGACGGGACTTGATACGCTGACCCTCAACCTTGAACTGGCATATTGCGATTGCCTTGTGCATCTTGGCAGCAGTTTTTGCACTTACAGGGTCATATTTATTTTCGTCGAGAATCTTAGGCATGAAATATTCACAAGGATCGTCGCCGTAGAATCTTTCTGCAAATACTGAAAGCGGTCTCAGATTGATACCGTAACCGATTTCAAGCATGTCAAAATTGTTGTAACTTATGTTCATACGGAGAACATTTGCGATACAAGCCCAGTTTCCTGCAGCAGCCCCCATCCATACGATGTCATGGTTACCCCACTGGAAATCAACGTCGTGGAACTTCATAAGGAAGTCCATAATATAGTCAGGATGTGCACCTCTGTCGAAGATATCTCCGATGATATGGAGGTGATCCACCGCAAGATTACTGATAGATGATGCGAATTCAGTTACAAACTCTTCTGCATTTCCGAGTGTGATGAGTGAGTTTATGATTTCGCTGTAATAGTAAGCACGATTAGCTTCGTCATCTGCATGGAGAAGTTCGTCAATGATATAGTCATAGTACTCAGGAAGTCTTCTACGAACCTTGGAACGAGTATACTTAGTCGATACTGACTTGCACACTTCAATGAGTCTGAATATAGTCTTTCTGTAATATGCCTTCATATCAGGCTCTGTTTCCTTACGGCGCTTGAGTTCTGCTTCAGGATTATAAATAAGAGCTGCAAGACCATCTCTTTCTTCCTGACTCAGGCTTTCTGAATAAAGCTCTTCAATCTTGTTTCTTATAACACCTGAAGCGCTCTTGATCATATGAATGAAGGCTTCGTGTTCACCATGAAGATCCGAAAGCATGTATTCAGTTCCCTTCGGAAGCGAAAGAATCGCTTTGAGGTTAATAATTTCTCTCGTTACGGCTTTGATGTTAGGATAATCTTTTGCGAGAAGTTTTAAATACTGTATTCTATTCATTGTATCTCCTTATAACTAGATATACGCAATTTACAATAAATATTCTATCACATTATTAAGTTAAAGTAACCTGATTTTTTAGATTCGTATGACCTCATATTTACCTGCATGTCCGCATAGACTTTAAGCATACTAGAGCAACGGAGGAAATTATGGATAGATACGGACGAAAAATAGCCGCAGGAATAGGACTTTCACTACTGTTCAATTTAATCCTGCTTGTACTTATCCCGGTTTTAATCTTTTTTATCTTTACTCTTTTTTCATTTGTCAGTCTTTCTGACGAGGACGATAATATCGACCTTGTTCAGATTCCCGATTATATAAATGTCTATATAACTGAAGAGGAAAAAGTACGGAAGATAAAATTTGAAGATTACATAAAAGGTGTTGTAGCTTCTGAAATGCCATCATCATTTGAAATCGAAGCACTCAAAGCTCAGGCTGTTGCCGCACGCACATACAGTCTCTCAAAAATTGTCCGTTCAGGAGACGATGGAAATCCTGAAGTGCATCCCGATGCACCACTCTGCGACACTGTCCACTGTCAGGTATACAGAAATGCGGAATCACTTGCTTCACTTAAGGGTGACGAATGGATGCGTGATGGTTATAAGCGAATTGAAAAAGCAGTAGAAGAAACTTCCGGTGAAGTTATGTATTATGAAGGAGAACTCGTCGCGCAAGCGCTTTTTCACTCATCAAGCGGCGGGAAAACTGAAAACTCGGAAGATGTTTTCGCAAGTGCCGTTCCATACCTGAGAAGTGTTTCAAGTCCTTACGAAGAAGGCGCAACTCACTACGGAGAAGAGAAAACGTTTACGTATCCCGAGCTGGCTTCATCCCTTAACTCAATATACACCGATCGTTTCGCAGGAAATATCTCTTCAGGTGACATAAATATCAAGTCACGTACTGAAGGCGGAAGGGTCGATGAAATCATCATCGGAAGTGCATCATATTCAGGACGTGAAATCCGTGAAGCGCTGGGACTTTCCTCAGCAAACTTCGACATAAAGCTTTCTGACGCCGGCATCACTTTTACAACGTTCGGTTACGGCCACGGTGTCGGAATGAGCCAGTACGGTGCAAACGGGATGGCAAAAGAAGGAATTAAGTATAAAGAAATTCTTGCTCACTACTATACGGGAATCGTCGTGAAATAAAAAAACTGCACGCAAGCGGATCCGCGCCTGCGTGTAGCATATATGCTTTTATTCTTTTACTTTTTCTTCAACTCTTTCGATATCAGCACCAAGTGCTCTGAATTTGTCGATAAAACGCTCATATCCTCTTTCGATATGATAGATTTCCGAAACCTGAGTTTCACCTTCAGCCACCATACCGGCAAGCACTACTGCCGCTCCTGCTCTGAGGTCAGTTGCGAGTACTTCCGCACCCTTGAGCTTTTCAACACCCGTAATCATGGCCTTTCTGTCTTCTTCAGTTTCAATCCTTGCTCCCATTCTTTCGAGCTCGGCAACATGCATGAATCTGTTTTCAAATACAGTTTCGATTACATTGCTTGTACCCTGAACAGTTGTAAGGAAAGCCATGAATATTGACTGCATGTCAGTCGGGAATCCCGGATAAGGAAGAGTCTTGATATCAGTTGCCACAAGCGGATTTACATCTCCTCTTACAAGAAGTCCGTCGAGGCAGTCTTCAATTACAACGCCACATTCCTTAAGCTTTGCAATTACAGGCTTTACATGATCAGGAACAGCATTTCTTATGAGAATGTTTCCTCTTGTAATCGCAGCAGCTACCATGAATGTTCCTGTTTCAATTCTGTCAGGAATAACATTGTGGAGCACGCCGTTTAATTTTTCGACGCCTTCAATCTTTATAGTGTCAGTTCCTGCTCCCTTGATACGAGCACCCATTTTGTTTAAAAAGTTTGCCAAATCGACGATTTCAGGCTCCTCAGCAGCATTTTCGATTACAGTTGTACCTTCTGCGAGTACTGCTGCCATCATGATATTTTCAGTAGCCCCTACACTAGGGAAGTCAAGGTAGAGATTGCATCCGATGAGCTTATCTGCCACTGCTTCAACATAGCCTTTTCCTTCGACGATCTTTGCACCGAGTGCTGCAAAACCTTTAAGATGAAGGTCCACAGGTCTTGCTCCGATAGCACATCCTCCAGGAAGCGGAACCCTTGCTCTTCCTGTTCTTGCAAGAAGTGGTCCGAGTACGAGAATCGAGGCTCTCATCTTGCTTACAAGTGCATAAGGTGCTTCATTATCTGTGATTTCTGTCGCTTCTATATAAAGTGTATTGTTATCATAATCTTCCTGGACATCAGCTCCGATACGGCGAAGCATGTTGCACATAACATCAACGTCCCTGAGTCTCGGAACGTCCATGATCTGGCATTTTCCGTCTGTCAGGAGTGTTGCCGCCATAATCGGAAGCATGGCATTTTTTGAGCCGCTTATAGTTACTTCACCATGAAGCGGACCGTTTTCTCTGATTAAAAATTTAGCCACTTATCATCCTCCGTCAATATAGTATACAAAATAAGTATACATATTAATATGCCTTATTTCAAGTAAAAGGGCATAAAAAAACCTGCGATGCCGCAGGTTCCTTATCACACTGCTATTTCATTAATTTGAGTTCGTTGATGCAGTCTTCGCAGACATTCTTATCCTTGATACGAACGATATTCTTTGCATTTCCGCAGAAAATACAAGCCGGTTCATACTTCTTGAGAAGGATAAACTCTCCATCAACAAAAATTTCGATAGGATCCTTAATATCAATATTAAGAGTTCTTCTGAGTTCTATAGGTAAAACAATACGTCCGAGTTCGTCAACTTTTCTTACGATTCCAGTAGCTTTCATTACAAAATCTCCTTTCACTTCCACATCTATTACTTATATTACCATTTATTCAAAATACCGTCAAGTTATTTACTTTTTAGCGTTTTTACTTGATTTTTTTCCTGAATCCTTGTCCGAAAGAATGCTCTTTATTCCTGCGATTGAATTCACAACATTTGTGAGTGCTTTTGTATAACTCTGGTTGCCCTTTATCAGTCCTGAAACGATTCCGATTCCTTCAACAAGGTCATCAGCCACTCCTTCAAGCTTTTCTGTCTTATCAGCAGCGATTCTTGACATTATTTCAGCATCAGCAAGAATCTTGTTTGTTCTCTGAGCTGTTTCTGTAAGTGTCTTTAAGAGCTTTATAAGATAGCCGAGCATTACAACTACTGCAACGGCAATAACTATTGTCACAATTTCATTAAGTGTAAGTGTGATAGTCATCATTTACCCTCCTGATTTTTGATATAGTCCTATTATCACCCATAGGCACAAAAATATCAAGAAATATTTTCCAGTTAGACACTATAAATGGTCTCTGTTTTAGCATACCCTCTTTTCATTCTTCATAAACATATAAGCAAAGGATGTGATAAAATGATGAATTACATTTGGTCCGGAATGCTTATTGCCGGACTCGTTTTTTCGTATTTTACAGGAAACCCTTCAGGTTTTACGGATGGTCTTATGGAAAGTTCGGAAGAAGCCGTGACTTTTATGATTTCACTTGCAGGCGTTATGGCAGCATGGAGCGGACTCATGGAAATAGCTTCAAAGAGCGGACTCGTCGATCGGATGTCATTTTTAGTAATGCCATTTATAAAGCTGCTTTTTCCCAAGGAAAAAGACAAGGACACAATCGCAATGATTCTGATGAGTTTTACAGCCAACATCTTCGGTGCAGGTAACAGTGCTACCGTTTTTGCCCTTAAAACCATGGAACGTCTTGATGCTTCAAACAGACGCAGCATCTATGCAAGCAATGCCATGTGTATGTTCACTGCGGTATCCATGAGCATGCTTCAGCTCGTACCTGTAAATATAATAATGTTCCGTAAAGAACTCGGCTCGGAAGATCCGGGTATCATAATTATTCCCTCGATAGTAGCTGCCCTCGTCTCAATGTTTGTTTCGATTGCAGTCTGCCGCTTTTTTGAAAAGCGAAGTCCGCGGTATTAAAGGAGGTACATATGCAAGGAGGATTACTTAACTCAATTTCAGTGCTTTTCGTTCCTGTTTTCGTAACTGTAATAATACTTTACGGATTATATAAAAAAGCACCTGTCTACGACTATTTCATAGAAGGCGCACGCGAGGGTCTCAAAACATGTATCGAAATGCTTCCCTTTATTGTAGCGATTTTTATAGCAATAGAAGCTGTCACCTCTTCAGGAGCCATGGAAGTACTTCAGAATCTTCTTTCTCCCTTATTTACCTTCTTTGGAATTCCGGAAGATCTTATCCCTCTCATACTGCTAAGACCCGTCTCGGGAAGCGGCTCTCTTGTAATCGCCGAGCAGATTATGCGTGAAAGCGGCCCCGACTCTTTTGCCGGTCTTAGCGCTGCCATAATGTCCGGAACATGCGAAACAGTCTTCTATGTTCTCGCACTGTATTATGGTGTGACATCAGTAAAAAAACTCCGACATGCTCTCCCTGCCGGAATTGCAGGTTACATCGCCGGAGTATTTGCTTCTGTCTATCTCTCATATATAATGTTGATTTCCTGAGAGTAGTTCCCGTTTTCGTCGTAAACCGCAAGCGGTTTTCTTACTCTCAGTTCTCTTCCTCCTCCAAGTACGCCATGGAAGAGAAGTATGTTCGGTTCATCGGAAAGCGTAGGGCTGACAAATCTCATAGCTTTCGGCTCGATTCTGTACTTACGGCAAATCCAGCAGATATCCGCAAGTCTTGACGGTCTGTGAACCATATAAAAGTCACCTTTCTCTTTCAGGAGATATGCGGCAGCCTTTATAAAATCTTCAAGTTTTCCCGTAGTCTCACTCCTTGCTATGTATTTAGCTTCATTTTTTCCTGTAAGCCCGCTGCCTCCCTCAAAATAAGGAGGATTTGTAACTACTATATCAAAACCTTCCGTTTCAGCTTCTTCCTTGAGACGGGCAAGACTGTCATTATCACTTACATCGCCATGAACTATTCTTACCTTATCCGAAAGTCCGTTAAGTGCCGCCCCGCGTATTGCCCTTTCTGCACTGTCCTTCTGAACTTCAAGTCCGGCAATAACCTCTGCCTGAGGAAGCTTATGGCTCAGTATAAACGGTATAATACCTGTTCCTGTTCCAAGGTCACACACCGAGAGTCTGCCCCTGTAACCATCAGGTCCGTTTTTGTTTCCTTCTTCCCATCTCATGCCTCCTCTTGCTGCAAAATCAGCGAGGATTACTGCATCGACACCATAACAGAACTCATCAGGTTTCTGTATGAGTTTAAGATCTCCGAATCCGATATTGTCAAGGCGTTCGCCTTCTCTCAGAATATCACTAAATGTGCAGTCCATAATTACCACCTATAATATCAAAGGCAGCATAAGCCGCCTTTAATCTAACAACAATACTAATCCCTGAGGAGAACTTTGATTTCGTCGAGCATTTCTTCGTCGAGTCCTTCAAAAATATCTTCCTTCTTAGGTTTATGTCCTTTTTCAAATCTCTTGATTTCGTCTTTTCTGTAGATGTAATATTCTGTGCTGAGTTTTTCAGGCTTGTCGCCGTCCTTTTCTTCGAGCACAACTCTTGTCTTGATCTTGTTTTCAAGAATATTTGACTCTACAACTACAGCAATACCGTCGCGTGTCTTTACTCTCTCGCCTACATCAGGCATACCGCGTCTTAATTCCATATAAGTATCATTTTCATACTTAAGACAGCACATAAGTCTTCCGCAGATTCCTGAAATCTTTGACGGATTGAGTGAAAGGTTCTGTACCTTTGCCATCTTGATTGATACGGGCTCAAACTCAGCAAGCCATGAATTACAGCAGAGACTTCTGCCACATGTTCCGATTCCGCCCATCATCTTCGCTTCATCTCTTACACCAATCTGACGGAGTTCTATTCTCATCTTGAATACTGATGCAAGATCCTTAACGAGTTCACGGAAATCTACTCTTCCGTCTGCCGTAAAGTAGAAGATTACCTTGCTGCTGTCAAAAGTATACTCAACATCGATAAGCTTCATAACAAGACCGTGCTTATCAATCTTTTCCTGACAAAGCTTGAGTGCCTTTTCTTTCTTTTTTGTGTTCTGTTCGTGCTGGATATCGTCTTCTTCATTTGCAATTCTCACGATTTTCTTGAGTGGTGCAACAAGTTCACTTTCCTGAACTTCAGAAGGTTCAAGACTTACAGTGCCGTATTCCATTCCACGTGCAGTCTCAACAATAACATGTTCACCCAGGGATATCTCGAGATCACCCGGATCAAAATAATATACTTTACCGGCGCTCTTGAATTTCACGCCTACAACTTTTACCATTATTTATCCTCCAATTTTGATAATTAAATTCTTGATTACATATCCCGTCTGGATATTTCTTTTGATGTCACGCCTGCTCTCTTCTATTATCGACACAGCGTTATATATGTAAGGCTTCGGATAAAGCCTGCTTTTTCCATCATTACCTTTTGCAAGTTTTCCGTAAACGTTTTCAAGTGCATCGAGAAACTCAAGTGCAGTATCTTTATCTTCCGTTACGTCTTTCAGCATACTTTTTAGTTTAAAAAAAGGTTCTCTAGAAATAAGAGCCTCTGCAACAGCCTCAGCTATTTCCGACATCGCACCTTCTTTGTATTCCGATGAATGTGCAAGTCTTATAACAGTACATCTTGACACTATTGTAGGAAGAAGCTCTTCTGCATTTTCCGAAAGCAGTATTATTACTGTTCCTGCCGGCGGCTCCTCAAGCGTTTTGAGAAGTCTGTTCTGAGCATAAACCGTCATAGTATCGGCATCTTTTATTATTGCAATATTTCTCTCTCCGAGAGGCTTGTTTCTGAGTCTTTCCTGAAGATTCGCCACATCTGCGTCTTTAAGAGAGTTCTCAACCTTTTCAATAGTAAAAAGATCTTCATAATTGTCATGTTCAATTTTATTGCAGATAAGGCAGTTGTCACAACCGTATCCTGGCTTTTCCCTGCATAGTATCGCCTTTGCGAAGCATTTTGCAAGAGCCTCCTTATCAGTGCTTGTATCCCCTTCAAAAAGATAGGCATGCGAAACCATTCCCGACTTTGCACAATCACAAAGCTTCGCAATCACTCTTTCATTTTCACCTCTTATATCTTCAAATATCATATCCCTATTCCCTTGTTTTTCTATTTCTCATTTAATACCCTGTCGATATGTGATCTGATCTGAACACTGATTTCTTCGATAGTACCTGTCGCATCGATTCCCACTATGCGATCATAAATCTTTTCGATTTCTTCATATCCGGCATAAACTTTCTGATGGAATTCGAGTTTTTCACGTTCGAGTCTGTCAGCATCTTCTTCTTTGATTCTTGACTTGCCTACGCCCGGATCCATCTTCATAAGGAATGTAATATCCGGCATGCATCCGCGAACGGCATATTCATTTATAATGCGTACACAGTCTCCGAGATTTCTTCCGTATCCCTGATAAGCAATGCTTGAATCGATGAATCTGTCACAGATAACGATTTCGCCTCTTTCAAGAGCCGGTACAATTTTTTCTGCAACATGCTGTGCACGCGAAGCAGCGTAAAGTAGCGCTTCAGTCATGCTATCCATTTCGATGTTGTTCTTATCGAGAATGATTTCTCTTATTTTTTCTCCGATATTAGTACCGCCAGGTTCACGAGTTGTAAGTACTACAAATCCCTTGCTCTCAAGATAATCTTTGAGAAGTGCAATCTGAGTAGACTTTCCTGAACCATCAGAACCTTCAATTGTTATAAACAAACCCTTTTCCATAGTAATACTCCAGAATATAAATGCCTTTTCCCTTGTCCCTTTTGTCTATTTTCTCTATTTTCTCATCGAGCTCATGATATCATCAAAAGCTTTCGAAAGAAGTGTAATAACGATATAAACGAAAGGAAGACAAAGAAGCAAGAGAAATACAAGTTTAAGTACAAACATTATATCCATCACACTTTCTCCTTTCATTGACTCATACAGAGTTATTATATCATACATTATGCCCATAAATAAACATAAAATTGGCACATAAAAAGAACCCGGGCAATTTTGCTGCTCAGGTTCCAATAAGAATAGCTTGTGAATATTTTTAATTGCTAAAAGTCCTTGAATTCATCAGCAATTTTCGGAAGGAAATCAGTAATCTTAATCTTCTGCGGACAACTTCCTTCACACTTCTTGCATCCGATACAGTCTGCAGGTATTCCGTGCTTGGCTTTGAGTGAATTATATACAGGCTTGAGCTTCCAGTCATCATCAGGATATCTTTTATGCTCATTATAAAGTGCAAAATAATCAGGGATTACAATTCCCATAGGGCAAGGGTCTTCGATACAGTATCTGCATCCTGTACAAGGAATTGCAGTATTTGAATTAATGATATCTGCCGCCTTCATAAGAAGTGCTACTTCTTCTTCCGGCATTGCAGGTTTGTCATCAAGACATTCGATGTTTTCAATAATCTGTTCAACACTATTCATACCGCTGAGAAGAATTTCAACCTGATCGAGTGACTGTACGAAACGGAGTGCCCATGAAGCATTTGTTTCATCAGGATGCACTTCTCTTAAAAGAGCTTCTGCTTCAGGCGGAAGTGTAGCAAGAGTGCCACCCTTGATAGGTTCCATTACTATTACAGGCTTATTGTGCTTCACGCATACTTCATAGCAGCCTTTTGCATCTATCGAAACTGTTTCCCAGTCGAGATAATTAATCTGAAGCTGTACAAGGTCAACTTCAGGATGCTTTGTAAGAATCTCATCGAGAAGTTCAGCATTATCATGATATGAAAAACCAATCTGCTTAGCTTTTCCTGCTGCCTTGACTTCTCTTAAGAATCTGAACTGATCAGTTGCTTCAGCAATATCATAATTTGCTTTATTCAGCCAGTGAATAAAGTAATTATCGAAATAGTCAACATGGCATCTTTCAATCTGCTTATCAAAGTATACTTTGCAGTCATCATATGATTTGCAGAGCCAGCCCGGGAGCTTAGTAGTTATGATATATGCATCCCTTGGATATCTGTCAGCAACGCACTTGCCAAAAGCGATTTCACTATACCCATCAAGATAAGTATACGCTGAATCAAAGTACTTACCACCACGTCCGATAAACTCGTCAACCATATCATTAGTGAGTTCATAGTCTATAGTACTGGGATCATCAGGATTCTTCTTAGGCATTCTCAAAAAGCCAAAACCAAGTTTGTTCATATGTAAATCCTCCGTAAAAAATATAAATATCAGAAACAAAAAAACTGCAGATTTCCAAAATATAATTTTAGATTCTCTATAAAAAGAATCATATCGATAAATAAGAAAACCTAAAAATAATATATCACCTGATATAGTGGTCTTACAATATACAAATATTGAAAATTATATAAAATCAGATATATAAGCAGCCGAATCTATACACTCAATATGAAGACGTACTAACCCGGGTCTCTGTAAACTTGATAAGAAATAAAAAAAGAGCACACATATGTGTGCTCTCGTAAACCGGCAACGTCCTACTTTCCCAGGCAGCTTCCCGCCAAGTATCATCAGCGCTAAGGAGCTTAACTACTGTGTTCGAGATGGGAACAGGTGTGGCCTCCTCGCTATTGTCACCGGATTCCTTTTT